>JAIRMX010000200.1 GCA_031258375.1 Elusimicrobiota bacterium
TTGGACTTAGGAGTGCTTCTTTTGCTGTTATTCTTTTGAGCAGTGTTTATTTTTCTTTTCATATACTAAAAGTATACGCTGCTCACTTTCCTTTTGTCCCCTAATTGTCCAACAAGACCGGATTTACACACAAACACTTTGAGTGTCTAAAATATCCTCTACTACAAATAGTTGCGAAGGGTATTTTTGACGACTGAAAAGCAAAGTAAGAGCGCGTTGAGAGAGGATGTTAGATAATAAAATTAAACTTATTGAAACATTACTGAACAATATTAATTGGCAACTTTTTGCATATTAGACCAAAAATTTAAGATTAATTCGATTTAACCGCTGCGGACATATGCTGAGGAAATAACGATACTAAGTTATAATAGTTTTTTTGCGGCGGCGACGTCTTTTGTTATTTGTGCGGCGAGATGTTCTATTGATTTGAATTTAATCTCGCCGCGTATTTTTGAAATAAATTCAATTTTCAAAAAATTCCCGTAAATATCGCGGTCAAAATCAAAAATATTTACTTCAACGCAAGGCAGCGCGTTTTCGGATATAGTCGGCCGCAGGCCTATATTACATACCCCTTTGAAAATCTCTTTGTTTAAAATAACTTTGACCGCAAAGACGCCGCGCGGCATAATTTTTGCCGCGTCAATAGTTAAATTTGCGGTAGGAAAACCTATAGTCCGCCCGAGCCGCCTGCCTTTGACAACTTTCCCCTGCGCGCCGTAATTATATCCGAGCATATTGTTCGCAGCCGGTATATTGCCGTTTTTTAACTCGTTCCTTATTGCGGAAGACGATATTTTATGTTCTTTTTCCCGCAAGAAATCGGCTTGAGCGTAAATTATCGCGCGCTTCGCGCAGGCTTCGCGCAAAAAAGCTAAATGGCCTTGCCGGTCTTTGCCGAAGGCAAAGTCCTCTCCGGCCAGAATTCCGCCCATATTGTATTTGGAGATTAGAATATCAAAAAAACGCTGCGGGCTTAAGTTTTTTATTTTATCAAAATTAATTTTTATTATTTTACCCGCGCCGAAAGAAGAAAGCAGTTCAAATTTTTCTTTTGCGGTAGTAAGCGCGTAATTTGTTTTTTGCCCCGATATTGCTGCGCGCGGAGGGAGGGGGAAAGTCATCAACGCGCTTTGCATATTATTTAATTCGGCCAGATTTTTGAGCGTACCGATAAGATATTTATGCCCGCGGTGTGCGCCGTCAAAAGCGCCTATGGTTATAAAGTTTTTACGCATTTTAGAATATCTTCGCGCGTCATTTTTTTTACTTCTTCAATATTCAGCGCGTCCTTAACGTTAAAACCGCCGGCTTCTATTCTGCGAAGAGAGCTTATATGCCCGACGGTTCCCAGTTTTTGCGCCAGCATATAAGCCAAGCTGCGCGCGTAAGTTCCGCTGCCGCATGTTACCTTAAAATTTATTTTCTTATCTTCGGAAATTGAAATATATTCCCACTTAAAAATTTCTACGATACTTTCTTTAAAAATATTATTGCCCCTGCGCGCGGATTTGTACATGGCTACTCCGCCGACTTTCTTTGCGCTGTAAAAAGGCACCGGGTGTTTTATAACGCCGCTCATTTGTCCAAGCGCGCCGACAATATCTTCCATTGTAAAGTCCTTCACGGGCGCGGTTCTCACGATAGAACCCTCCGCGTCCCACGTGTCCGTTTCTGTTCCGAGCGTCGTTTCAACCAAATATGTTTTAGGCGTTTTTTGATATTTTTCCTGAAGTTTGGTCGCGCGGCCGAGTAAAATTATCAAAAGGCCGCTTGCCATAGGATCCAGCGTGCCGCTGTGTCCGGTTTTTGTTTTCATCGCGCCGCGTATGTAGGAAACGACATCGTGCGAAGTCCAGCCTTTTGATTTATCTATAAGCAAAATACCGCAAATTGCGTCGTTCATTTTAGTTTTTATTTCAGTTTGGCGACTTCCGCTTTGACGACGGATAAAATTTGTTTTTTTATAATATCGAGCTTGCCGCCGTTTTGTTTGAAACCGGCCGCGCGCATATGCCCGCCGCCGTTAAATTTTTGCGCTATTTTGCTGACGTCGATTTTGCCTTTTGAGCGCAGATTAACGGCGATGCGGCCCGGCTCTTCGCGTAGTAAAATGGATACTTCGACCGAAGATATCATAATCGGCTGGCTTACAATACCCTGCGTATGCTGCGGATTTGTTTTAAGAAGTTTAAAATCGGCCGCCGTAAGCGTAATCTCGGCTATTTTATTTTTATGTAAAAGATTTAGTTTTTCAAGCGCGCGGCCTAAAAGTTTAAGTTCTTTGTAAGGCCGCGTGTTATAAAGTATTGCGTTTATCGTCTCTATATCCGCACCGCAGCCGACTAAAACCGAAGCGACGCGCAATGCCTCTGCGGTTGTGTTGGAATGCAGAAAACGAGCGGTATCGGTTACTAGGCCGGTGTATAAATTTGTGGCTTCGTCTTTGGCGGGTTTTATTTGTAAATATTCAAAAAACTGCGTAATAATTTCCGCCGTTGAAGAGGCGTTTGGTGCAATATAATTAATGTCCCCGTAATTTTCGCCGGTGATATGATGGTCTATATTTATTACCGTTTTTGCCGAGTTAAAAATCGAGTCTAAATTCCCGCCGCGTTTTTTGTCGGAGCACTCTAAAAGTATCATAGCGTCAAACTCCGCTTTAAGCGGCGGCAACGCGCCGAAATTTATCGTATCAAGACCCGGCAAAAAAAACAGATCGTTTCCCGGCCTGTCGTTGCTGAAAGCGTAAACTTTTTTACCCATTCGCTTCAAAAGAGAAGCTACCGCAAGCGTGGATCCTAAAGAATCTCCGTCCGGATTTTGATGTCCCGCGACAAAAAAACTGTTATTATTCTTAATTGCCGAAACTATTTTTGCAAAAGCTTTTTTATTTTGAGCTTTCATTACTTTTTCCTATTTTAGCGAAAATTTTCTCCACGCGGGAGGCCATTTCCGGCGTGTCGTCTGGCATAAAAGAAAACGAAGGTATTCGCTTTATATGCAGCCTTTTGCGCAGAAGCGCGCCGATTTCTCCCCGCAGCATTGAAAGTTTAAGCGCGGCGTTTTTTTTGTCGCCGTCGCTGCCAAACACCGAATAGTAAACGCGCGCCGAGGATAAATCTTTTGCCACTTTTACTCCGGTTATCGTAATAAAACCGCTGAAGTTTTTATTTGCGGTCATGCGCGAAATTATCGTGTTTATTTCTTCAAGAAACAGCGTTTCAAGTCGTTTTACTCTCTCGATCATATATATATTTTACTAAATAAAAGCAAAGGTTTTATAGTTTAAATATACATCTGGCTTGCTTGCATTATTACCTTGCGGGAAGCTGTCGCCTTTAGGCGGGGGGAGTTTTGTCCAATTAGGACGGTATAATCGCGCTTATAGCTTTTTACGGTGCTTTTAAAAGTATATGATAGCGGTTTTGTATCTGCCGAGAAGGAACTTATGCGCTTTCACAAGATGATTTAATTATTTCCTTTCCGCTTGATCATTTTATATTTTATAAAGACGGCAGAGGTTTTTTGGGTAAATATCCGAAAAAATATGTCGGCATTTTGTATAACTTCAACACTAAGCAAGCTTATTGTACAACAGGGAGATATCACCCTTCAAACAAAAAGATTTGTTTATCCTTTGGAGGGGATACTATACCCGGAGATTTTTTTACCGAGATGTTTTTATATTGCCAAAATAATCTCAAAACTTTTCCCGACGATCCCGCCAAGTAAAAAGCAAGCAAGGCTGCTGCTGCCATTCTACGATTTGAGTGTTTCCGCCGTTTCTTTGACGGAATAAACGCCGTAATCTATTTCGGGAAAAATATTGTCTTTTTGTTCCAAATCCCAAATATAGCCTTCGTCAATTCTGTTGCCGTTTATCATATCGTAAATCGCGTTGAAACGCTTTATATGATCTTTTGTGCGTTTTGTCGAATATTCTTTGGCCGTTCCCACAGTCATTAAAAAAGCCCAGTCGGAAGACTGCATAAGCATGAGCTCGCGCGCGGCTTGATTTAAAGCGCGCCGCAAAACGCCTTGCGCGTTCGGGAAACGCTCGGCAAGTTCTATCATACGCTCGGCCGCTTTTACAAGATGACGATAAATCCAGTCATTGCCGCTGTTGAGCCATACTTCGTTGTAGCCTTTGTCTCCCCACGAAGACATCGAAGGTTCGACAACTTGATTTATCGGATTTTCCGCAAGATATTCCATAGGGGTGATAAGTTTGATTTCTTGTTGATCGTAATGGATTTTTTTGAATAGAAATTCCAAAAAATCTATGCCCTCATACCACCAATGTCCGTAAAGCTCCGCGTCGTACATTGAAACGACAAGCGGCTTTCTATCTGTGATAATATTTGCTAAATATTCTATTTGCTTTTGACGGTTGAACATAAAATTGCCCGCGTGTTCGGCGGCTTTTTTTCTTGCGTCCTGCGGGTAATAAGGCTGTTTTTGATTGAGCGGAACTTTGCCGGTAATGCGGTGATACTTCATAGCTATATTTCTGCGCACGCCGTCGGAATGCAAATACGGCTTTATATAATCATAATCCAAATCATAACCCAAATCGCGGTAAAATTCGCGGTAATTTGAATCTCCCGGGTATCCGGACTGCGCGCTCCAAACCTGCTGCGCGCTTTCCATATCGCGCGCAAAAGCCGCAACACCGCTTGGCGTATAAACCGGCGCGTAAACGCCGTATTTCGGGCGCGGCTTTCCGTGCATAACGCCGTGCGATTCCATAAAGAAAAATCTTATGCCCTGCTCTTTTAAAAATTTATCGTCGCCCGGGTTAAAAGCGCATTCGGCCAGCCATATCCCGCGCGGGCTGCGGTCAAATTTGCGCCTATAATCTTCGGCCGCCGTTTTTATTTGCGCGCGCACGCTTTCTTTGTGCACTTGCAAAGGCAGAAACCCGTGCGTGGCACAGCAAGTGATGATTTCGAGCTTGCCGCTTTCCTGAAATTTTTTGAAACCGTTTAAAATAGAACCGCGATAATAATCTTCAAACAAATTTCTGTAGCGTTTGAATTTTTCGCTATACATCCGCGCGACATGATAAAACTCCGTGTCTTTAGTGCGGGAAAGTTCTTTATCTGATAATTCTATGCGCTGGTTTAAATAACTCCGAAAACGGTTTATCAGCATATTGTCGGACATCATCGCGCATAAAGGCGGAGTGAGCGACATTGTCAGGCGAAAATCCACGCCTTCGGCCGAGAGTTTTTCGTAAATATCAAGCAACGGCAGATAAGTTTCCGTCATCGCTTCAAAAAACCAGTCTTCTTCTAAAAAGTCCGGATATTCGGGATGCCTTATAAAAGGCAAGTGCGCGTGCAGCACTAAGGATAGATAACCTGTTTGCGGCATTTATTCCTCTCTTAAAACCTTTATTGTGATAGAACGCGTTTTTTCTTCATTAGTTATGTGCTGCGCGCGTATGGGTATTGAAACTTCCCCTTTCGGAAGAGGGAGGCGCATATAAAACGCGCCGTCGCAATTGCTTTGAATTGATTGTTCTTTAGAAATAATCTTCGCGTTTTTGCTCGTCTGTCCGTAAACGATAAGCTCGCAGTCTGCCTGAAGCCATATGTCCTCGTCCGCGTTTGAATTATAATCGTCTGCTAAAGAAAAAGAAGATAGGACGCGGGAAGAGGGCATGCCGTTAAATCCGAACATATTCCACTTTTGCGTAAAATAACGCTGAAGCTTCTCGCTTGCTCCGCCGCTTGCGTTCGGTCCGAAGGTATCCGCGCCGCTCATTTGTATAAGTTTTTGATATTCGCCTTCGACAAGCATCCATTTTTCGTCTATAATATCCGATATTTTGCCGGAAGGTATTGAAATTGCGTTGCTTCGCGTAAGCAAAATAAAGCTGCCTTGCGGCGTTAATAATCCTATGTCGCAAATATAATTTTTCCCGCCTTGCGGCACGTTTATATACCAGCTGCCCGCGTCTAAAAACACCTGTATATCGAAGTAGGAATTCGAATTGCTGCCGTTAAAATCGGCAATTGCGGTTATGTCATGCACTCTGATAATACTGCGCGCTTTGGCGAAAATATCCGCGCCGTATTCCTTCTTTACGAAATCAAAAGTATTTTGAATGATATCCCAAAATAAAAACATCCACGACGGATCTTTAGGAAGCAAATATGATTCCGTTTTGCCGTAAGATTGCGGCAAATCATATTGCGCTTCTTGTAGCGCGCCGCGGTCTATTTTTATAACGGCGGTTGATGAAAGTTTATTTTCTGCGTTTTCCATGATTATTCCTCTCGATTTTTGACTATATCCAGTTTTTCAATTTCTTCCCACGACGGTTTTATAAAATTTTGCGGTATTTCCACCGATTTGGCGGCGGAAGCTATATCTTTAAATCCGTTGCCGCCTACTATTAAAGCTACGGTTTCGTCTTTTTTGATTGCGCCTTGCGCCACCAATTTTTTCAGTCCGGCATAAACGGTCGCTCCGCTGGGTTCGGCAAAAACGCTGCTGCCGCGGGCGAGTTCGGGTATGGCGGCAATTATCTCGGCGTCGCTTACGGTTATTGCCGTACCGCCCGACTCTCGCAAAGACTGCAGGGCCAAAAAGCCGTCATGGGGGAAATTAACGGAAATACTGTCCGCTATTGTCGAAGCGGATATCTTTTCGATTTCCTGTCCGTTGCTCCATGCTTTGGTTATTGCCGCGCTGCCTTCAGCCTGAACGGCTATTATCTGGGGCATTTTTTCTATAATGTCAAGTTTGTTAAAATCCATAAAACCGCGCCACATTCCGCTTACTATCGTCCCGTCTCCGGCGGCGATTATCACTTTGTCCGGCGCTTCCCAATGCAGTTGTTCGCATATTTCAAAAGCGCAGGTTTTTTTACCTTCGCGGCCGTAAGGATTTATACCCGCAGCTCGGTTATACCAATGAAGTTTAGTCGTCGCCTGTTTACAAAGATCGTAGGCGTCGTCGTAAGTTCCGTCAACCCGCACTACTTCCGCTCCGTAGACGTAAAGCTGCACAAGCTTAGCCTCAGGCGTGTTTCTAGGCACGAATATAACGGTTTTAAGATTAATTCCCGCAGTTAAGCATGCAAGAGAATCGCTCGCATTGCCGCTGGAAGCGTCCGTAATTACTTTTGCATCGAGTTCCAGCGCGCGGGCAACGGCAACCGCGCTGCCGCGATCTTTGAT
>JAIRMX010000139.1 GCA_031258375.1 Elusimicrobiota bacterium
ACTCAAGGACGAAAGTCCTTAAGTCGGAAGAGAGATTTAATATAAGCCGTTTTAAAGTTAGTATTAAATCCCTCGCCGCTAAAGCGGCACTCCCTTTACAAAAGGGAGAAAAAGACAAAGAGGTAAATTATGAAAAACGTAAAAGGGTTTACTTTAATTGAACTTCTTGTAGTAGTTATAATAATCGATATTCTCGCCGCTATTGCTTTGCCGCAATATCGAGTTGCGGTGCTTAAAAGCAGGTTTGCCACTGTTATGTCCAACACCAAAGCTATAAAAAACGCCGCAGAGATGTATTATCTGACGTATGGAGAATACCCTGTCGATGATATAACTCTATTAGATATTGATATGCCGGGTTGCTCAAAAAACAGCGGCGGTTCAATGAGATGCCCTGCGAACAATACGGCTTATAATTATAACGGCAATATTGGTACGGGACAAAGATATGAGATTAGGGGCATATATAATTCTCCTGGTGGGCACTCCGGAACATTAGAATATACTATGGTATTAGATAAAGACCCGTCTGCCGATAAAGGGAAAATATTTTGTATAGTCGGGGATACTAAAAATTACGCAGCAGTAAAAGTATGCGAAAGTATGAGTAAGGAAAAAGTTGGTACTAACGTATGTCAGCTATAAACAAAATTTGTAAATTTTTTGGCATTACTAAATAGTATACATAAAACAATAAATTCCGACGTTTAAGATTATGTTTGTATGGCGCAAATATTTGAAAACTAAGAAAATTAAGGCGTTCTATGTATGCCATTTAGCACTACCTTAGCTTTGTAAGATTATATATAATTATTAAAAATATACTATAATATTTATATTCAATATCAAGACTATAATGTAAAAGGAGATTGATTATGGCAGATAACGCTACATTTACCGTCCTTGCTGAAATAGGTTCGATAGCTTTAAAAAATGGGGAAGAAATTAGATTCACGGTTGATACTTTTAAAGGTCACAGATACCTTTCGGTACGCAAATATTTGAAGTCAGATTCTTACAGCGGTCCTACGAAATCCGGCATTACGCTTTCGCCGGAAATCGTTATAAAAGTCAGCTGTGCTTTAAACGCTCTTGCGCAAGATTATAAAGCCGTTGAGGAAGGCGAACTTGGTAAATATGCAAAAAAGCAGGGGCTTTCGATAATACTCAGAATAAGTACTTACATGAATTCAAAAGGAATAGATCTGCGTCAATGGCAAGAGGATGAAACTTATACCGGCTGGACAAAAAAAGGCATACGCCTTCCGCTTGAAAATTTGTCCGAAATAAAAAAAACATTTGATGCGGCGGCAAAATATTTCGAAAACAATGAATAAACTTTAATTATGGAAGAAAAGAAACAGGAACAAACGACAGATTCTTCTTCCCAACAGGACTCCGTGCGGCAGCCCGATGCAAAATATGGGACAAATCCGGAACTTTCGCTTATAGGACAAGAAATATCCGGCTGCGTTATTTTGGAAAAAATAAGTTCCGGCGGAATGGGTACGGTTTTTAGAGCGAAACATAAAGCTTTAAACCGCATAGTCTGCGTTAAAATTTTAAGTCCGCTTTTGGCGAATGATAAAAAAGCCGTAGGATTGTTTCTAACGGAAGCGCGCGCCATTGCGGAAATTGATCATCCGAATATCGTTTTTGTTTATAATGTCGGCAGAGAAAAAGGTTTTTATTTTATAGTAATGAGCTTTATCGAAGGGGAAAGTCTTTCTTCAATAGTGCGCAAAAAACCTAATCTTCCGATAACTTTTGTAGTTGATACTTTTATCGGAATATTGCGCGGACTTGAGGCTGCGCATCAAAAGGGTATTATTCACCGCGACATTAAACCTTCAAATATTTTAATTAATAAAAAACTTGAACCTAAAATAGTAGATTTCGGAATAGCGAAAAAAATAGATAAAGAAAAAGGTTTTGCCAAAACCACAGAGCTTGCGGGCACGGCATATTTTCTTTCTCCGGAACAAGCGCTCGGCCGCGCAATTGATACAAGGGCGGATTTATATTCCATAGGCGCAAGTATGTTTTACGTTTTGACGGCCAGATATCCGTATACCGGCAAAAACTCGATGGAAATTATTCAAAAACATATAAACGAGCCTGTTCCTAATGTCTCGGATTACCGCAGAGGCGTACCTCCGTGGCTTTCGGCCGCGATAGCGAAGTTGATGAGCAAAGATCCTAAAGATCGTTTCCAAACCGCTACCGAAACTCTCATGTACTTTCAGAAAATGCGCGCGGAAGAGCAGCTTAAAATTTCGCAAGAAAGAGTTAATATCGCTGACGAGTTGGGACTGAAAATAAGTAATACCGACACATCCGCGCAAGCTAAAGACGAGCCGCGAAAAATTTCCGAAGGCAGCGGACGCTTCAACGTTACGGTTGCGCACCGTAAACAAAAAGACAGTTCGCGAATATCTTTGCCGATGCTAAAAATAGGAGATGCAAAATCAGCGGCGTCTTTGTCGAAACAAAAGGACAATTTTCCGGCCTCGCGCTTTCCGTTTCCTAACTTCAATACCGGAAAGGAATCTCGTCTCAGCAAAAGAATCTTCTCAAGCTTTTTTATGAAGAGCGTTGTTTTTATGCTTTTTGCATTGCTTATAATGCTTTTGGCTTTTGGTATATTTTTTAAACTAGGCTCAATATGCTCTGCTTTTGACATTGCGGAAAAAACTTTTGTGCAGTCCGTGCTTATTCCATGGGTTTCGCCTTCTTTTTTGCCCGAACAGTTGTTATATTTGGCAATAGCGTTTGTTTTCATGATATTTAGCGCAAGCATGCTGTTTTTTAATCATATACGACGCATAGTTCCTTTTGTGTTTTTAACGGCTGTTTGGGCATATTTTGCCGGGTTATTTAATCTGCTCTCTCCGCAGGCAACAAATTGGTTGGCGGAAACGTTATTGCCTTTATACGCTTTTTTACTCGGCGGGATAGCTATAAAAATAGACGAATCTAATTATTTGGGCTTTTTGTGGCGTTTTTGCGCTGTTGGATTATTTTGTTCGGCGTTTTATTTCGTATATTTATTTGCGCAGCCTGATAATTTTGAGATTGGCGCTCTTACTACGCCTCTATTTTACACGACTATAGCTCTTGTTGCGGCAACATGTATTATGCCTTTTTTGAGAGGCGGTTTTTTATATCGTATGGCAACGGTGCTGCTGTTCGTAGCTTCATGCGCTGTTATATGGATGTATCAAACAAGCGGCAACGTATATTACACCTTGAAGCAAGTAAAGATCCAAGAACAATTGCCGGACGAGCGGCAAGAGAAAAAAGAACTCTCCTCAAAGAATTATATGTTGAAAAATTTTACTTATGCGCAGTATGCTGAAAATGAAGAAATTTTTCCGCAGATTGAAGTGGAAGAAGAGGTGTCGCCAAAAGAGACAAAAGAAGAAAATCCTGCCGAGCCTTCCCCAGAAGAACTGAGATCTTTGTTTATCAGTAATTTAAATTCTCGAGCTCATACAATGAGCCGCGCTCAGATAGAATATCTCGTATGGGTATTTGCTCTCAACGAACCTTTTGAAAAATTTAAATATAATTATCGTTCTGATGGTTTTATTATGGCTTTAGGCATTGCTCTTATGGTTTACGGCCTGCTTATTTTTATAATTTCAATGGTTGAATCAGGGAAAAATAAATGGACTTTGATATAGAATTTGCATCTTGCAGCGATATCGGAAAAATCCGCGAAAAAAACGAAGACAGCGTTCTTATAGTACCTGAGCTTCGCCTTGTTGCTGTGGCCGACGGCATGGGAGGACATAACGCAGGCGAAGTCGCAAGCAATCTTGCCGTCAGCATTCTCAGGGATGTTTTATACGACATTAACGAAAAAAAATTAACTATTCCCAAAGATTTCGAGCCTAAATTGCCCAAAATAGCTCGTAATTTGCTTTATGCCGCAAATATGGCCAACGAACGCATTTTTACCCTCGCAATGGAAAATTCCAAAAGACGCGGTATGGGAACGACTTTGAGCGCCGTTTGTTTTGAAAACTTATCCAGCTCTGCCGCCGTTCATATAGGAGATACAAGAATATATTTACTGCGCGACGGAGAAATGAGGCAGATATCAAACGATCATTCTTATGTGATGGAACAAGTGGCGCGCGGTATTTTAACAAAAGAACAGGCAGAAAAATCCCGCATACAAAATATTCTAACGCGTGCGCTTGGTCTGCGTAAAGACGTTATGTGCGATATAATTATGCTTATACCTCAGCCCGGCGACATATATATGTTGTGTTCGGACGGCGTAAACAAAGGTATTAGCGAAGGGGATATAAAAACAGTGCTTTCAAAGCAGGTGAGTCTTGGCAAAATGTGTCAAGAAATTGTTAAGACTGCCTCGCGCAACGATGGCAAGGACAATGTTTCCTGCGTTATTGCAAAAATCTCTAATAAAAAGAAAAAACGAAGTTTTTTCGGTTTGTGAAATTTAAATACACGCAGACGGCAGCATATACGGCGAATATAGATGTTATTTTCTAAAAAATTCTAATGCGCTTATTATTATAGAACTTCTTACAAAAATATCATAAATATCTCAGCGCATAATTATTTTACGACTTTATAAGACCAATTCAGTCCTCGTACAATTTTTAATCGCAAATTATTATTTTGTTGTCTGCTGGTCCGCCGATAGCTTTTAACAATGCTGTAAAATTAGCAATCAAAGAAATAGATTGACAAAAATAAAACAAAATGCTAAATTAGCAATATAGGCAATACATTGCCAATTTTAAAACGGGCATTTTTATTGCCTTAATGTTAAGGAGGAGATTAAGACAATGGCAACAATCAAAATTAAACCTTTGGGCGACAGAGTAATCGTAGAACCGATCGAACCCAAAGAAGTTATGAAAGGCGGGATTATCATCCCGGATACTGCAAAAGAAAAACCGATGGAAGGCAAAGTAGTTGCGGCTGGTCCCGGCGCTTTAAATAAGAAAGGGGAAAGAATGCCTATGGACGTTAAAGTCGGCGACAAAGTTTTATACGGCAAGTATTCCGGCACGGAAATTAAACTTGACGATATAAAATATTTGATAATGCATCAGGAAGATATCCTGGGCATTTTGGGTTAAATAGTATCTTGATAAGGAGATTAAAAGAATAATATGGCAAAACAAATTATATTTTCCGAAGAAGCCCGCGCTAAAATGAAATCGGGCATAGAAAAAGTTGCAAACGCCGTAAAAGTTACCCTGGGCCCCAAAGGCCGCAGCGTAGTGCTGGAAAAAAAGTTCGGCTCGCCTCTTATAATTGACGACGGTGTGACTATCGCCAAAGATATCGAGCTTGAAGATAAGTTTGAAAACATGGGCGCGCAGCTTATACGCGAAGTCGCTTCCAAAACCAACGACGTTGCTGGCGACGGCACGACTACGGCTACCGTTCTTGCAAGCGCTTTGCTTGCCGAAGGCATTAAGAATATTACTTCCGGCGCTAATCCGACCCGGATAAAAAAGGGCATAGAAAAAGCTGTCGAAACCGTGCGCGAAGAGCTCAAAAAAATGCATAAACCCGTTAAAACCAAACAGGAAAAAGCTCAAATAGCCACTATATCGGCCAATGATAAAATAATCGGCGATTTAATTGCCGAGGCTATGGATAAAGTAGGGCATGAAGGCGTGATAACCGTCGAGGAAGGAAAAACGGCGTCTACGACTTTGGACGTTGTTGAAGGCATGCAGTTTGATCGCGGTTATATCTCGCCGTATTTCGTTACGGACAGCGAGCGCATGGAATGCGTGCTTGAAGACTGCGCGATTATAATTACCGATAAAAAAATCTCTTCTATGAGCGAACTTTTGCCGATTTTGGAAAAGATTGTTCAAGGCGGCCGCAACTTTTTAATTATAGCCGAAGACGTTGAAGGCGAAGCTTTGGCGACTTTGGTTGTAAACCGTTTGCGCGGCACTCTTAAAGGCTGTGCCGTAAAGGCTCCCGGCTTTGGCGATAGACGCAAGGAAATGCTTGCCGATATTGCCGTCTTGACAGGAGGCACGGTGATATCCGAAGAGACCGGCTTGAAACTTGAAAACGCAACGCCCGAAATGCTCGGCTCGGCAAAACGCGTTATTATCGATAAAGAAAATACTACAATCGTAAACGGCGCCGGCGATAAAAAAGCCGTTGCGGATAGAACGGCGCAAATCAAAAAGCAAATCGAGCTTTCAACATCAGAATACGATAAAGAAAAACTTCAGGAAAGACTTGCAAAACTTTCCGGCGGAGTAGCCGTAATCAATGTAGGAGCCGCGACTGAAACCGAACTTAAAGCCAAAAAAGCGAAAGTTGAAGACGCAAGAAACGCAACCCGCGCCGGCGTTGAAGAAGGCATTGTTCCGGGCGGCGGCGTGGCTTTGGCGCGCTGCGAAGACGCTTTAGCCGCCATTAAAGAAGCCGATGAAGATATACAAACCGGCATCAACATTGTGCGCAAGGCTTTAACCGCTCCTCTAAAACAAATTGCCGAAAACTCCGGTTTAGACGGCGCCGTCGTAGTGGAAAAAGTCCGCAATCTTGCGGGTAACGAAGGTTATAATGCCGACACTGATACTTATGAGGATCTTCTTAAAGCCGGCGTCGTTGATCCCGCCAAAGTCGTAAGAACCGCGCTCGAAAACGCGGCTTCTATTGCGGCGACCGTGCTTTTGACGGAAGCTCTTGTGGCAGACCTGCCTGAAAAGAAAGAAGCAATGCCTCCGATGGGAGGAATGGGCGGCGGGATGGGTATGATGTAATCCCGTTTAAGTCAGACATTTAGTAAAAAAGGCGCTCTCAATATGAGCGCCTTTTTTTTGTTTTTGATATTCATAATACCGCCTCCATGCATAAAATAAGCCTTTGCATACGCAAAGACTTTACTAAAGCAAAACAATTAAATTTGGAAGTAAAAGAGAAAAGGGAATTAGTTTTCGTTATTGTCGAATTATCTGATGGGGGATGAAATTCTTCTATTTCCCTCTCCCTTTTTGATGGGAGAGGGTGGGGTGGAGTAAAGAAGTTAAAAATAAAAGCAAAAATTAGTTTCTAATCAAGAAAATCGACGGAACCGGAGTCTTCTCCCTTTAGTAAAGGGGATTGCTCGTTATTTAGGGGCAAAACTTCGGTTTTTACGTCGTAAAAACATATAGATATTGTGTTTTACGACGATGTGTCTCTAAAAAGAAACCAATGCCGGAAACGCAGCATTGATGGATTCCTGCTGACGCATATTAACGTAAAAAACAACAAAAACTGTTAAGGCGGTTACATATTATTTTTAAGAGTATGTATAGAATCTCTGAGCGAGATCTACAGGGTTTGTTGTCGCGCTGAGAGATTAATAACCTATATCGCTGCAAGTCATTTTAATTGGTGCTCTTGTCCCATTAACGCATTGCAGTATACCGTTTGATAATAATATTTGAAAGACGTAACAGCTGTTATTATCGGGTGCAAAGCTGTTGCCGACTTGGCAAGTTGAGCCCTTAATAGGCACTCCCATAAGAACTGTACCGGTGCCGTCAATTGCTATTTGCATTTTGTCGTTTTTTATCGCTGCATTGGTATTATTGTAATCCTTAATTGTATATCCCGGAAAATCAAGCGATAATTTAGTAAAGTCAGTAGCGTATTCCCCGGTTATAAGCTGATATTCTTGTTCCGCCGTGTATAAAGCGCGCATCAAAGTTTGTATTTCCGCAGCGCGGCTACGTTCCACCGCTTTACGATATTGCGGCAGAGCAATAGCGGCAAGAATGCCGATAATTAATACTACTACAAGCATTTCAATTAAAGTAAATGCTTTTTTATTTTTGATACTCCATAATACTATTCCCATATAATACTATCCCCATACATAAAATAAGCCTTTGCATACGCAAAGACTTTACTATCTTTACAAACTAAAACAGCTAAATCTAAATTTGGGAATTAAGCAATATTCTCCCTTTTGTAAAGGGAGTGTCGATTTGGCGGCGAGGGATTTAATATAGTTGTTAGAACTGCCTTTAAATCTCTCTTCCGACTTATGAACTTTCGTCCCTAAGTCTACCTCTATATTTACGAAAGAGAGAATAAAATCAGAAATTAATTTATATACAAACGGATACTCTTTCCTTAAGAAAAGGTTTTTATTTCCCATAACAACACTCCTCTTATATTTTACAATATAATTATTATGCCCGCAAATCGTTTCGCATGGTTTTTGTATAGGGCGGAAGCATCGCTCTATATGTGCAGGTATAATTCCCGTTAAGCGGAAACTTCAATGTTTTCTTTCTCCAAAACTTCGGCGCAGCGCCCGCAAATATCCGCGTATTTTTTATTTATGCCGATATCCTCTTTCCACTGCCAGCAGCGCTGGCATTTTTGCCCTTTTGCATGCTCGATTTTGACTTCGAGCTTTTCTTTGCCTTCTTCTTCGGCAATGGAAACGCTTGACACTATCGCGGCTTCCGGCCATATCGGCAGAGTGGACAGCAAAAATTCTTTGATTTCTTTTTCATTGGAATTGAAAATAACCGCCGCTTCCAAAGGCGCGCCGATAATACCAGCTTGACGCGCTTCTTCCAGAGCTTTTAAAACCGACGAGCGTATTTCCCGTATTTTATCCCATTTGTTTTCAATTTCGGCGGGCGCGTCGTAATAAACTTCTTTTGGAAATAAGGATAGGAAAACGCTTTCTTCCAAATTTGCTCCGCAGGGGAGTTTTTTAAGTTCCTGCCACGCTTCCTCGCAAGTGAAAGAAAGCACCGGCGCAAGCAGTTTGAGCAGGGTTATAACAATTTCGCAAAGAGCGGTCTGGGCGGAACGGCGCGCGGCGGCGGCGGCGCCCAAAGTGTAAAGGCGGTCTTTTGAAGCGTCAAGCATAAGTGAAGATAAATCCAAAATACAAAAATCCATTATTGCTTTGACGGCTTTGCGAAAGCGGAATTCTTTATAATCTTCCGTGACGTCTTTAACGAGGCGGTTGAGCCGCGCGAACATATATTTGTCAAGCTCGGCCAAATCTTCGCCGCGCGCGCGATGCTCTGCGGGATAATAATCGAATAAATTACCCAAAGCGTATCTTATCGTATTGCGTATTTTACGGTATGCGTCTATCGGCCCGTCGAGAATTTCTTTCGAAAGGCGCACGTCGTCGCCGTAATCCGCCATTGCAACCCACAAACGTAAAATATCCGCGCCGTAAGTATTTACGATATCGTCCGGTTCGACGCTGTTTCCGGCGGATTTATGCATGGCTTTGCCCTGCTGGTCTAAAATCATGCCGTGCGTGATTACCTTTTTGAACGGCGCGCCGCCCGCGACAACGGTAGAGGCTATAAGCGAAGTCTGAAACCAGCCTCTGTGCTGATCGGAGCCTTCAAGATAAACGTCGCCCGGAAAAGGCAGTCCGCGGTGCATAAGAGATTCCCGCCACGAAACGCCGGAGTCAAACCAAACGTCCATTATATCCGTTTCTTTTTCAAAATGTTTGCCGCCGCAGCCGCAGGCATAACCCTGCGGCAAAATCTGCTCTGCGGTTTGCTTAAACCAGAAATCGCTGTTTTCTTTTTTAGTGCGTTCGATTATCAGCTTAAATAAATTTTTATCGTCTTGGAATTTCCCGCATTCTCTACAGTAAAAAACCATTATAGGCACGCCCCAGAAGCGCTGGCGGCTTAGGCACCAGTCCGGGCGCTGACGGAGCATGGATTTTATTCTGTTTTCGCTGCCGGCCGGATAGAATTTCGTCTTATCGGCTTCTTTGACGAGGCGCTGGCGCAAATTATCTTTATCGATTGCCAAAAACCATTGCTCCGTAGCGCGAAATATTACGGGTTGTTTGCATCTCCAGCAATGCGGGTAGCTGTGCACAATTTCGGCGCGTTTTATAAGCGCGCCTTTTTTGTCAAGCGCGTCAATTATAACCGGATTTGCCTTAAAAATATTCATACCCGCGCACTGGCCGGCTTCTTTTGTAAAAACGCCTTTTTCATCGACGGGACAAAATATTTCAAGATGCCATTTTAGTCCGGCGTAAAAATCGTCTTCGCCGTGTCCGGGCGCGATATGAACTATTCCCACTCCGGTGTCCATAGCGACAAAATCGGTATTTATAATCGGATTTATTTTTCCGTTAAGAGGATGTTCGTATTTCATGCCGACCAAATCCGAACCTTTTACGATTTGCGCGTTTACGCCCGCAAGATTGACTTCTTTTAGAAAAATGTCGGCCAGTTTATCCGCGACGATTAAATAGCTGCCGTCGGACATAAGCATAACGCGATAATTCTCGTCCGCGTTTACGGCGGCGGCCATATTTGCGGGTATCGTCCATGGAGTCGTAGTCCAAATCGCGATATAAAGCGGTTTATTCAAATCCAATTCTTTAAAAAAGGAAGGATTGGGTTGGGATATTTTGAACTTTAAGAAAATCGAGTTTGAAGTTTTATCGTGATATTCCGTCTCCGCGTCCGCAAGAGCGGTTTCGCAGTTGGGGCACCAATATATGGATTTCTTGCCTTTATAAACATAACCCTTTTCGTAAGCGTCAAAAAAAGATTCTATCGTCAGTCCCTCGTATATCGGGGACATAGTTAAATACGGGTTTTGCCAATCGCCCACGCCGCCAAGCCGTACGAAACCTTCGCGCTGCAAATTGACAAAGTTCTGCGCGAAACTCCGCGCTTTTTGGCGGAAGAAAGCAATATCCTTAATCTCTCTTTTATCTATTTTCATTTCTTTGATTAAAGCCTGCTCTATAGGCAGGCCGTGGCAGTCCCAGCCGGGGATATAAGGGCTTTTGAAACCCGTCATAAAATGAGATTTTACGACGATATCCTTTAACGTTTTATTCAAAGCGTGGCCTATATGTATAATGCCGTTGGCATAAGGCGGGCCGTCGACGAGAGTAAAAACGGGGCGGTCTTTTGAGGCTTCAAGCATTTTTTCGTAAAGGTTTATATCGCGCCAAAATTCAAGCAGCTGCGGCTCTTTTTTTGGAAGGCCGGCGCGCATGGGAAAATCCGTTTTAGGCAGCAAAACCGTATTTGAATATTTATTTTTATTTTCTTTAGACATAAATGCCCCGCAGTTTTTTAGGAATATATAAATTATACAATATTGCGTCTGCGCGCGAAATACGGCATGTACAATTGGGGTCAGACCCCGGCTGTAGACGAGGGGGGAGAGAGGGCGTTTTAAAAATGACCGACGCAAAAATACTTCGGTTTATCTCCGCCGCATAGTCTTATTAACATAGGCTTAACATTTATTTAATATTTTCTTAATTAACATATGTTTTAATTAATTTTGAGACAGAAGGAAATAATATAAAAATAAATATTATATCAATATTTTGCCGAAATTAATAGTAAAAAGATATAGGACCGGTCTTGTTGCACAATTAGGTAAATAAGT
>JAIRMX010000142.1 GCA_031258375.1 Elusimicrobiota bacterium
ACTCAAGGACGAAAGTCCTTAAGTCGGAAGAGAGATTTAATATAAGCCGTTTTAAAGTTAGTATTAAATCCCTCGCCGCTAAAGCGGCACTCCCTTTACAAAAGGGAGAAAAAGACAAAACGAGGTGAATATGAAAAAAATGAAAGGCTTCACATTAATTGAGCTGCTTGTAGTAGTTCTGATAATCGGCATACTTGCCGCTATTGCGCTGCCGCAATATCAAAATGCGGGTGAAAAATCAAGAATGGTTGAAGCCCTGACTTTATCTAAAGCCATCGCGCAGGCTGAAGAAAGATATTTTCTTGTCTATGGGGATTATGCTTACGATATCACTGTTTTAGATATAGACATTCCGGGAACGACAAAAAAATACTACGATCAGGACGCCATCGCGACGAAAAATTATGTTTGCCGAGGAACTAACAAAAATCAGGGAGTTCATCTTGATATTCTGGCCCTGTGCAATCGTATTCCAGAAAAAACTTTATACTATATCGGTTATACGAAAAGCGGTTCAAGATGTCATGCCTACAACAGCAAAGGGGAAAAATTCTGCGAACTGATGTTTCCAAATAAAAAAAGCGACGGTTTTTTTTACAAATGAGTTTAAAAAACAAGCCGCGTATTCAAAGACACGCGGCTTGTTTAAATACCTGCAATATCAAAAACTGCTTACTTCCATTTGCTTAAGGAAATCTTTGTTGCTTTTGGTTGCGGACAGCTTTTCAAGCAGCAAAGTCATCGCGTCTATAGAGCTTAAGGGGCTGAGGATTTTGCGCAGTATCCAGCTCTTGTTAAGCTCGTCGTCCGTAAGCAGCAGGTCTTCCTTGCGCGTCGAGGTTCTGTTGATGTCTCTCGCGGGGAAGGTGCGGCGGTCGGCAAGTTTGCGGTCAAGATAAATTTCGCTGTTGCCGGTGCCTTTGAACTCTTCAAAAATAATTTCGTCCATACGGCTGCCGGTTTCAACAAGAGCCGTTGCGATAATGGTCAAAGAGCCGCCCTCTTCGATATTGCGCGCCGCTCCGAAAAACCTTTTGGGACGCTGCAAAGAAGTGGCTTCAAGACCGCCGGTAAGCACGCGACCGCTGGCGGGCGTTACGGTATTATAAGCGCGCGCAAGGCGCGTGATGGAATCAAGCAAAATCACCACGTCTTTGCCGCTTTCAACGCCGCGTTTTGCCTTTTCAAGCACCATTTCCGCAACTTGGACGTGACGCTCCGCAGGCTCGTCAAAAGTCGACGCGATAACCTCGCCTTTAACGTTGCGGCTCATATCCGTGACTTCTTCCGGGCGTTCGTCAATAAGCAAAACGAGAAGCTCGATATCTTTATGATTTGTCGTAAGAGAATTGGCCAGATTTTGCATCATTACCGTTTTGCCGGTCTTTGGCGCGGCTACTATTAAAGCGCGCTGGCCTTTGCCGATAGGCGCCATTAAATCTATGACGCGCTGAGTTAAGTCGTTTTTGCCGAGCTCGAGCATAAAACGGCTGTTGGGGTGAAGCGGAGTAAGGTTTTCAAACAACGGGCGGTTATAAATCTTTTCGGCTTCAATATCGTTCACTTTTTGAACCTGAAGCATCGCAAAAAACCTCTCTCCTTCTTTCGGCGGACGGATAAGGCCTTCTATCTTGTCGCCTTTACGCAGGCCGAAACGTTTTATCTGAGACGGCGAAACGTAAATGTCCTCCGCGCCGGAAAGATAATTGTTATCCTCCGACCTCAAAAATCCAAAACCGTCCGGCAGTATTTCCAAAAACCCGCCGCCGTAAACCGAACCGTTTTGTTTGGCCTGTACGGCGATTATTTTGCCTATAAGCTGCTGCTTGCGCAAACCCGAAGTTTCGTCCACATTATAATTAACCGCAAGTTTCGTAAGATCCGCCACGCTTAATTTTCCAAGCTCGCGGGCGTCCATAACAGGCCTGCTGTTATTGCCCTGCGGTCTGAAATTTCCGTTGTTATAATAGTGTCCCCCGTTTTGTCTGAAAGGTTGCGAGGGCTGGCTTTGCGCGGCGTCGGCGGATTCGCTTGCGCCGGATCCCTGCCCCTGAGACGTTTCTTGCTGGCGGACGCCGCACGCTCTAAGCGCGCGACTGCGCGCCGCGTATCTTTCCTTAGTAGTTTCTTTTACGACTTTTTCTTCTTTATTTTCCATACTTTTCCTCTTGTTTTAAACTTTTATAAAGTTTTTTTATTTTGTTTTCCAAATCTTTGCGCGAAGCGTTATTGTACAGCACAATGTCGGCCGTTTGCGCTTTTTGTTCCTGCGCGGTTTGCGCGCGCTCGCGCATTTTAAAATCCTCGTCCTTAATACCTTTTAACAAACTTCTTTTCAAGCGGATTTCAGACGCGGCGTAAACGCATAAAGTCAAATCAAAAGCATTTTTCAAACCGGCTTCAAAAAGCAAAGGCGCGTCAAAAACGACAATATTGTTTTTTGTCGTTTTTATAATATCTTCTGCTTCTCTTAAAATAAAAGGGTGGATTTGTTTTTCAAGCCATTTCCTTTTGGAAACGCTTTTGAAAACTTCTAAGGCGATTTTATTTTTGTCCGAAGTTTTAAAATACCTTTCTATTTTATCGCGAATTAAATTAAAATATTTTGCCGCAAGCGCGTCGGCGCATATTACCTCTGCTCCGTTTTTTTTAAAAATTTGCGCCGCCGTACTTTTGCCGCAAGCTATGCCTCCGGTAAGGCCGATAATGATTTTATCTTTAGTTTTAAAATTTGTCATATTGTCATTTTTTTCCGTTTTAGCCGTAGTAGCGAACCCGTATTACACTTTTTAGCCGTCATTCCGAACTTGTTTCGGAATCTGTGGTTGAACGACGGACCCTGAAATAAATTCGGGGTGACAAAAAAGAATGAGTCGCATTCCGAACCTGTTTTAGCCGTCATGCTGAACTCGGTTCAGCATCTGTCGTTTAAAAAACAGATTCCGAAACAAGTTCGGAATGACGAAAATATTATATTAAATCCCGGTTTTGTCCGATATTTCCGCCAATTCTTTTTCAATATAATTTTTTACTTCCTCGTATTTTTTATCCTGCTCCGCCGCTCTCGAAATCCATTCGTAAGCCTTTTGTACGTCCTTTTCTACTCCTAATTCTTCATAATATATGACACCGACAGCATATTGCGCCTCTGCATTGCCCTGCTCCGCTAATTTTAAACACTTTTCAAAATGCTGTTTTGTAGTAGTCATTTTTTTATCATAACAAACAAGAAACGCCTGCGCCTCTATATTATCCTGCTTTGCCGCTTTTGAATACCATTCAAGTGCTTTATTTAAATCTTCTTCCGTTCCTTTTCCTCCATAATATAAACTGCCAAGACTATATTGTGCGTATACATTTCCTTGCTCCGCAGCTTTTGAATACCATTCAACAGCCTTTTTATAATCTTGCTCTACTCCTTTGCCTTCATAATACATAACCCCAAGATTATTTTGCGCTATTGCATAGCCTTGCTCCGCCGCTTTGGAATACCATTCGTAAGCCTTTTTGTAATCTTGTTCTACTCCTTTGCCTTCATAATACATAACCCCAAGATTATTTTGCACTATTGCATAGCCTTGCTCCTCCGCTCTGGAAAACCATTCGTAAGCCTTTTTGTAATCTTGCTCTACTCCTTTGCCTTCATAATACATTAGCCCAAGATTATTTTGCGCATACGCATCGCCCTGCTCCGCCGCTTTTGTATACCATTCAACAGCCTTTTTGTAATCTTTCTCTACTCCTTCGCCTTTCTCATACATTACCCCAAGATTAAAT
>JAIRMX010000191.1 GCA_031258375.1 Elusimicrobiota bacterium
AGCATAACATTTTCCAAAAAGGCACGCCGGCTATGAAAAACATTGCGGCCGCAACGCAAAACATCAGCGCGGGTATTCCCATATCTTTGCCCGCCGCGACGAGAGCTATAGTAATCACGCTGTATAAAGCCGGTATTAAAACCTGCAAATTGTCATGCTCTATACTTTTCTTTTTGCTTAAAAAAGACGCGAGATATATTATAAGCGAAAGTTTGGCTATTTCGGAAGGCTGCACGTTAAAAAAACCAAAATTTATCCATCTGTGCACGTTTTGAGCCGGCGCAATGCAAAGCGCCCATATAAGAAGCCCCCACGTTATAAAAAGCAGCCATACCGGTTTAAAAATTCTTTGCAGAGTAATGTAAGTCTGAGATAGAAAAAGCATTACGGCAAAACCTATAATGTCAAAAATAATTTGCTTCTTGAAGTAAACGGAGGAGGCAAACGCGCTTGAAGAATAAGTAAAAATAAGCCCGCATAGTATGAAAAACACCGTCACTATCATAAGGCCGTTATCAATAGGCAGAAATTTAAATTTATCTGCGCCGCGCCGCGTTTGCCTTCTGCGCGATGAAGACAATTCCCTTTCAACGTAAATTTTAGTCATCTTATTTTAAGGGAAGCCAAAGCCGCAAGCATAAGCACTATGCCGGCTATCCAAAATCTCACTATTAACTTTGGCTCTTGCACGCCCTTAAGCTCGAAATGGTGGTGTAACGGAGCCATTTTAAAAAGACGGCGTCCTTTAGTAGCTTTAAAATAACCCATCTGCATAATTACCGAAAGCGTTTCCAATACGAATATACCGCCGGCGACAGGCAAAATTAATTCTTGTTTTACGCATATTGCGGATACCGCGATAACTCCGCCCAGCATCAGCGAACTCGTATCCCCCATAAATACCTGCGCGGGATAGGCGTTATACCACAAAAACCCCATGCACGCGCCTATAAGAGCGGAAAGGAAAACCGATATTTCTCCGGCGCCCTGAACGTAAATTACTTTTAAATAATCCGCCATAATCAAATTGCCGGCAAGATATGCAAACACCGCGTAAGCGCAGGCGCAAAAAATAACGCTGCCGGATACGAGACCGTCGAGCCCGTCGGTAAGATTAGTGGCGTTTGAAGAGCCTACTATCGTAAGCATTGCAAAAAACAAATAAAATCCGCCCAAATTTAAAATAATTTTACTGCTTGCGTAAGGAATATTTAAAGAGGAAACATAAAACATATTCGGCGGATATGCCGCAAGATACGCAATTACGGCAAATGCGGTGATAATTTGCACGGCAAGTTTAACCCAAGACGGCGCGCCTTTAGAATTTTTTTTAGCCAGCTTTACATAATCGTCAAATATGCCCACGGCGGAAAGCATAACCGCCACAAACAGCAAAAGCCATATAAAGCGATTATCGAGCCGCGCCCACATTAACACCGTCAGTATCAGAGATGCAATAATAAGAATACCGCCCATAGTCGGAGTGCCGCCTTTGCCCAAATGACTTTTTGGGCCGTCGGCGCGCTGCATTTGGCCTATTTTAAACGCGGATAATTTTTTTATCACAAACGGGCCGGCAAAAAAGGTCAGCAGAAAACCGGTTATCACTGCCCCGCCCGCGCGAAAAGTTATATATTGAAAAACGTTTAAAGCCGAAATTTTGCTTACAAAAGCCGTAAAATAATAAAACATTTATTTGCTCCTTGAGTCTTGCTTGCACGGAAATATATCTGCAAATTATAAACATAAAAACATCTTTATACATTTATATTAAATTGTATCATTTCCGGCGCGTATTTGCTGGCGACATCAAACAGGAAGTAAATACTAATTTGTTTCCCCGCCCATAATTTTTAAATGCCGCTTGAGTAACAAAATTTAATATATAATTACAAAAAAGCCGGTTTAAGAACTTTATAAGTAATTTCTAAACGGGCGGGTTTAAAAAAATTGACTGCGATTATTTTAACAAATAGTAATTAGCAGTGATATCATTATCCGTAGTAGAGTCAAGGGTACCTATCATCTCACATATAGAACGCGCTTTTTCGTTTTTTTCACCGTATACTTTACAGCATCTTTGTCCCGGAATAAGAGGATCTTTTGAAGCGGTAAATTCAAAATCTGGACAATCCGGATTATATATAAGGGCAAAGCATGTACGCTTATCCCAACAGCTATAGGAATAGCGGGATTTATACAATTTTCCCTTAACAGCTCGATTAACGTGAACCCTTTTTTATTTCCCAAAAGCTATTATATTTTAGATTTTATAATTTTACTTAGCATATAATGAACACATTCTAAAAATTATTTTTATAAATTTATTAACAAATATTTGCCGCAATATTATATTCTTAAAAATATCAGAAACATGACTTACAGAATAAAAATCTATGAAATAGGTAGTTATGTGTTGCCGTTAAAAACCAAGCACTTTACACAATTTCATATCTTCGCTCGTCCTGTCTATGCATTCTCTCCTTCCGGGATAAGAAGAGTGATCCAGCCAAATCCAATACATAAACTTATAATTTCCTGAAGAGCATTGAGTCCAGTCTGGAGAAACCCCGGGACAATAATAAATCATAATGCGAGAATATTCCGGATTGGTAATTATGCCGCTGCCGCCCAGCTGGTCAATCATAAAATATTTATCACAAAAAATTACATCAGTCCCTGAACAATTCCCTTTAAAATCCCAATCTAGCTTTGTCATATTGGCTATGTAATGTCCGTTTACAAGATAGTAAAGCTCATGCGCTTTTTTCAGACTTTCCGCCACACTGAGATTATTGGCAAAACGCGCTTTAAGAACTGTTTTTTGATACTGCGGCAAGGCAATAGCGGCCAGAATGCCGATGATTAAAACAACTACTAACAACTCAATTAACGTGAACCCTTTTTTCTTTTTCATAATTTACCTCTTTGTCTTTTTCTTCCTTTTGTAAAAGGAGTGCCGCTTTAGCGGCGAGGGATTTAATACCGGCTTTAAAACGGCTTATATTAAATCTCTCTTCCGACTTAAGGACTTTCGTCCTTGAGTCTCCTTCTCTCTTTACGAAAGAGAGAAAATAACTGCTTTTTGTCCAATAAAAACGGCCGTTATATTCGAGCCTGTTGATAACCCAAAATATGACAGCCGTAGTTTCCCGCCCGAAAGCGGGAAACGTTCAGCACAAAACACATGGGTAATTATTCCACATATTTTGTGCTTAATAACGAGCTGTTTTTGGTTTCAACAGTGCCTTTGATATCTCAAAAGCTTGTCCTGAAAGTTTAAAATCATTAAGCGAGTTTTAAACCCTCAGAACACCCAAAAACGAAGCAAAATTTTTATATGACGCTTACTACAAATTTATTTTAGCATATTTTTTATATTTTTATTTTCTTCTTGCAAAAACAAAACGATCCGTGCCGGAAATATCTTTTCCTATCTGCGGCTTTTGCCATTTAACGTCTTTAAAAAATTTTACCACTTTTTCCGCCTGAGCGCAGCCTATTTCGAGCGCGAGCAGGCCGCCGGGGTTAAGATATTTCGGCGCGGATGAAATTAGACGTTTAATAACGGACAGTCCGTCTTTACCTCCGCACAAGGCAATATGCGGCTCGCATTGTACTTCCGGCGAAAGCGTGGATATAATTTCTTCGGGTATATAAGGCGGATTTGAGATTATAAAATCAAAAGTTCCGCCCAATTTATCAAACATGTCGGATTCAATGAATTCTATTCTGTTTGCAATATTTAAATTCTGCGCGTTTCTTAGCGCAACTTTTAAAGCCTCTTTTGAAATATCCGCAGATACGATTTTCGCCGATTTGAATAAAAAAGCCAAACTTATCGCGATACAGCCCGAACCGGTGCAGATATCCAGCACGCTGCGCGGAGGCACGGATATTTTTTTTATTGCCTGCTCCACAAGTTCTTCAGTTTCGGGACGGGGTATTAAAACCGTCTGGCTTATGTCAAAAATACGTCCCATAAACTCGGCGCTTCCGGTTATGTGGGCAAGCGGGCGTCCGGCGAGCTTTTCTTTCAGTATATCGTCAAACATAGCCCGCTCCTTATCATAAACAATGTTTTGGCCGAAAGCGCGCACGTAAGTGCGGCTCTTGTTTAAAACGAACGCGGCAATAAACTCGCAATGCGTTTGAGCTTCACCTATACGCGCGGCTTCAAGTTTTTTTGTTCCGCTTTCAATAAGCTCTCGTATGGTCATCATAGTTTTATTCGGTCAGGTTTTTTAGTTTTTCTTCAACGCGCATTTTGCGCAATTTATCAAGAATCCCGTCAATATCGCCTTCCATAATTTCGTCGATATTGTAGAAATTCTCGTTGAGACGATGATCGGTTACGCGGCTTTGAGGAAAATTATAAGTACGGATTTTTTCAGATCTGTCGCCGGTGCCTACCTGGGATTTGCGGACGTCGTAAATTTCTTTGTCGCGCTTTTCTTCTTCCATTTGATAAAGCTTGGCGCGCAGCATATTCATTGCCTTCTCTCGATTTGCGCCCTGGCTGCGCTCTTCGCGGCAGCTGACAACGACGCCCGTAGGTTTATGTATGATTCTCACGGCGGTTTCAACTTTATTTACGTTTTGCCCGCCGGCGCCGCCGCTGCGGCAGGTTTCCATTTCTATATCTGCCGGATTGATATGTATATCTATATCTTCGGCTTCGGGCATTATCGCGACGGTAACGGTGGAAGTATGCACGCGGCCGGAAGTTTCCGTGTCCGGCACGCGCTGCACGCGATGAGTGCCGGCTTCGTCGCGCAGCCATGAATACGCGCCGCTGCCTTTAATAAACATGCTTGCGTATTTGCAGCCTTTAAAACCAGTGGGAGTATATTCCAAAATTTCGGTTTTCCAGCCGCGGTTCTGGGCAAAGCGTTGATAAACGCGCAAGAGTTCCGAAGCGAAAATGGCGGATTCGTCGCCGCCGGCGCCGGGCCGTATTTCAAGATAAATGCTTTTTGAATCGTTTTTATCCGGCGCAATAACAAGCATGCGCAGTTCTTTTATAATTTGCGCGGGGCGGTTTTCAAGGGAAGAAATTTCCTCGGCGGCAAGAGCCGACATTTCTTTATCAGAGCCGTCTTCTATAATCTCATGCGCCTGTTTTATCGCGTTTTCGACGGATTCAAGTTCCGTAATTTTTTCAATAACAGGACGCAGAAAAGAATGCCGTTTTGTTTTTTCTTTCAAAATATCCGGCGGCGTATTGCCCGCCGAAAGTTCGGCTTCTATTTGTTTAAATTCATTTTTAAATTTATTTATATCCATTTTAGCAATCCTACGGCGCCGCAATTATGGCGCACAGATTACAAAAGATTAAAAAGCAAACAGACCCCCTTGTAAAGCGGAGGTCTGTTTGCGCTAATTAAAAAAACTACTTTGATTCTTTCTTCTCGGCTTTTTTATTTTCTTTCTTTGCGGCTTTTTTATAAACCGCCTTTACGGGGGCGGTGGAAAGCACGAATTTTTTTACCGCTTTTGACGGCGCGGCGGATTTTTTCGCCTTGACTTCCGTCTTGGGTTTACGCGCTACCATTTTGCCCTGCGTGGCCGAAAACTTCTTATTAAATTTATCAACGCGGCCTTCGGTGTCAAGCATTTTCTGCTTGCCGGTAAAAAACGGATGGCAGGCCGAACAAATATCCAGCTTTACGGCTTTCATGGTCGAACGTGTTTTAAAAGTCGCTCCGCACGCGCAGACCACGTCGACTACTTCGTATGTGGGGTGTATGTTTTCTTTCATTTGTTTCCTCTAAAAATATTTACTTATATTATACTAAATTTAAAAAGCATTTTTCATTTCGAGCAGGACAACAATAGATATTTAACTTTTTACAACATTTTAGTCTCGGCAGTTTGATGTCTTATGCTTGAGACAGCCAATACAAAGGAAATGACGGATATTGCCCTGAAATATGAACATATATATAAATTCCTCCTATAAATAGGAGGAATTTATATCGCGAATGCTTAAAATTTATTGCGGCTTGTCAACTTTACTTCGGCTCGGCAAGCTCAGCTATAATTTCCCCAATTGCCCCAAGAGCCGGCGAAATCTCATATACGCCGCAACAACTTTTTTGATCCGGATTAATTTTACAGTCAGCCAACCTGCAATCAATAAATTCTCTAATACTTAAACCGTCGCTGCCTGCAAGCTTATCGAAAACATGTTCGGTGGATACGCATTTGTCTCCCTCGCATTTTATCGTCACATCTATGTCTGGCGAGCCGAAAGCGTCATCTAAATCTACCTCTTTTATTTTACCTAAATGCCACTTAATTACATAGAGCTTTCCGGGATTTTTCCCGAAACTGTTCAAGGAATAAAATGTCCCATCAATCTCCGCTATCAATCTAAACTTACTGTCACGATTGATATCATCGGCCAAAAGGCCGTTTCCGGTCTCTATGGCAATATATGTAGGAGCAATTGCTTTTGTAAAAAGATCAACACGGTACAAATAGTTTTGATTGAAAGCTTCAACAGTAACATCTTTCGGTAGAATTTTTTTGTTTTGAAGAACCTCCCTAAATTTAACAACATAACC
>JAIRMX010000225.1 GCA_031258375.1 Elusimicrobiota bacterium
GCTTTACTTCCAGCGGCAAAAAACCTCAATTTGCAAAACCTTCGGCGATAACCGAAGACGTGCCGTCCGTTCTAAAGGAAGCGGATATAATTATGGTGATAGTTCCGGCGTTCGGACAGGCCGTTTATACGGAAATGATAATGCGATATGCCAAAATAGGAGCGACAATCGTTTTTCCGTGCGGCGGATTTTCCGCCTTATCTTTTCATCGTAAGCTCAAAACGGCGGGAATGGAAAACGATTTTATAGTGGGCGAAACTTCGTCTTTTATATATACGACAAAAATTATAGGACCCGGAAAAGTTTTAATTAAAGGTATAAAAGACAATGTTTATTTCTCCGCCGTTCCTTCGGAAAAAACCGAAGAGGCTTTAAAAAAGTTAAACAAAATATACCCGCAATTTAAAAAAGTTCACAACGCGTGGCAAACGAGTTTTAGTAATCCGAGCGCTATTTTGCATACAATTCCGACGCTTATGAATATGAGCCGCATAGAGCAAATGGGTCCTTATCGTTATTCTCATTACGATATTACTCCATGCATAGGAAAAATAATGGAACAAGTCGACGAAGAACGCATTAAAATAGCATCGGAGTTGTATCCAAATCCCCCTTCGTTTCTTGAAACGATGTGCAAAATATATAATTTAAAATGCAATACGATTTATGAGGTTATAAAAAGCATAAACGCATATAATATTCAGTTTTCTCCCGACAGCATGAAACACCGCTATATAACCGAAGACATTCCCTACAGCCTTGTGCCTATAGCCACTATAGGCAAAGCTCTTGGAGTTAATACCGATAATATGAACGCCGTTATAAATATAGCCTGCATGGCCAATGAGGAGAATTATTGGCTCAGCGGCCGCACCGCCGAGAAAATCGGATTTAAAAAATTCGAGAAAGAAGCCGTTTACGCCGCGGGAGAGGCCGCTTTTGTTTTATGAGCGCAGCGCGGTTAATCTCTAAAAATAAACTTCTGATCTTAGCCATATCCGTAGCTTCTTTTATGGTTAATCTGGATACGTATATCATAAACGTATCGCTTCCTTCGATAGTATCAGGTTTTCGCGCGTCGACGGCAGACGTTTCGTGGGTGGCAATGGCTTATAATTTAACGGTAGTTTCCTTACTGCTTATATTTGGCAAATTAGGCGATAAAATAGGCCTTAAACCTTTGTTCATAACGGGCTTTGTTATATTTACAATCAGCTCGATGCTTTGCGGCTGCGCTCCGTCGCTTTTATGGCTTGTGGCGGGCAGACTTTTGCAAGGCGTGGGAGCGTCGATATTATACGCTCTGCCGCAAGCTATGATTCCAAAATATCTGCCAAAAGAACAAAGAGGTATGGCATTTGGAATATTGGCCACGGCGGCCGCTTTAGGCATAACGTTAGGCTCTCCTTTAAGCGGCATAATAACTGGATTATATTCTTGGAGATGGGTATTTTTTATAAATCTTCCGGTAGGCCTAATAGCTCTCATAATTTTGCAATATTCAATACCCGCTAAAGATACTACGACAAAAAAAGAACCGCATTTTGATATTTTAGGCGCCGCGTTAAGTTTTATCATGGCGCTTGCTTTCACATTTTGGATAAACAGGGGCGCAATCCACGGATGGACAAGTCCTAAAATGGCATTATGTCTCTTATTTGCCTTTATTGCTTTTGCCGTTTTTATAAAAAGGGAAAAAACAACAAAATATCCTCTTTTGGACTTAAGTCTTTTCAATAATACTACGTTTAATTTTGCAAATATCGCGATGTTTCTCGTATCCGCTTTTCTGGCGGGAACAAATTTTCTTATGCCGTTTTATCTGACTGAAATCAAAGGACTTGTCCCCGCAAAAGTCGGCGCGGTTTTTATGATTTATTCAATATCTTATATGCTTACCGGGTTGATATCTGGGAAACTGTCAAGAAAATTTCCCGCCGAGATATTATGCGCGGGCTCAATGTTTTTAGCTTCAATAACGCTGGCGTCGTTTACTTATGTTCTGAACTTTGAAGGCATATATTGCGTAATGGCCTATTTTATCCTCACGGGGATATCTTTTGCATTTTTTATAACCTCCAATAATAACTTCGTTATGTCTATGGCGCCGGAAAATAAAGAAGGTATGGTGTCGGGAGCGCATCGCATGATAGGACGCATGGGTATGTTATGCGGGGTGGCGGTATTTGAAGCCGTATTTACTTTCTGCGGTACCGGCAATTTGATAATCGGGTTCAGAACGGCGTATACGCTAGGCGCGGCAATGTGTTTTGCCGCTATGTTATTTTCGCTCAATAAATTTAGTTTAAAAAAAGCAGTAAGAGGAGAGAGTGTATGACAAGAAGTATAATAAAAAAAATTGCGATATTTGCGCTTGCTTTTTTTTGTTGCGGCGCGGCGCATTCGCAAGAATATAAACATCCCGGACTACTCGTGCTTTCGCACGGCTCAAGTTCGCTTGAAGTTAATAATAAAGTAGAGGATATGGTCGCGCGGATACGCAAAGAAAATAATGAGAAAAAATTATTTCACGCCGTTGAAAACGCCTTTTTAGAAGTCGGGCAGCCTACGGCAAGAACCGGTGTAGAACGCTTACAAAAAGCCGGCTGCGACAGGATTATCGTCGTTCCCTTCTTTACAAGTCAGGACGGACACACGCAAGACGATATTCCCGTCGTTATGGGGCTTTCGTCAAATCCCGAAGTTATCGAAGAATTAAAAGGAGAGGGCATAGCTCTTGCAAACCCGACGGTTTTCGTCGTCATAACCAAAACGCTCAACGAAACAAATGTGCTTGCCGATTTTATTAAAAGCGAAGTCGCTTCTATGTCTAAAAAAAGCAAAGAGGAAGCTCTAGTTGTGATAAGCCTTGAAGCCAATGATTATCGAAATATTGTATTTCCCACCATAAACAATGCGACAAAAGCCGCGGCGCAAAGTAAAGATATAAAAAAATACAAAGACGTTTATTCCTGGCAGGATGAAACTTTCTGGACGAACGTAACGCCTACGCTTAAAGAGTTCTCAAAAACTAGCCGCAGAGTTATTATTACCTC
>JAIRMX010000235.1 GCA_031258375.1 Elusimicrobiota bacterium
AACCCGCTTTCTATGCCAAAATCAAGAGTGAATAAAAAGTTTTTTTGCGGGGAATAAAAAACGGGTGCAAAAGACTTAAGCTCGCCGGCGCGTCCGTTCGATACATAGGCTACGATAAGTTTACTATCCAAAACGCTTAAGGATTTGTTTTTAAGTTTAAGCAGCGCGGGAAAATCCGTTCCGTGCGCCGCGAGATTATGTTTTTGCTTTCCGATTTCATTTATGAAATCCCCTTCGCTTATGCGATATCCGGTTTTGTTATTCCTATAAACGTATTGCGATTTTTCGGGAGTAAATTTTATAAGCGCGATATCGTAAACGGCTTTGTTTGAATTGCCGCCGGCAAATATTTTTACAGCATTATCCGACGCGGAAGATATTTTAGTCTGCATATCCATTTCGTAATCCGGCGATACGAACAGACGCGCCTGAAGTATGCAGCCGTTGCCGCACATATGCTGCAGACAATGCGCCGCGGTTATAAACCATTCTTTTGATAGGCGCGTAGCTTGGCATTTAAACGCCGAAGCGTTTTCCTGCGGCGTCAAACCTTCTACGACATTAATTTCGTAATTGTAGTTGAAGCCGCGCATATTGCTTTGCGCTTGTAAATCCGCATGTATAAATAAAAATGGCAGTAATAAAATAATTGATATATTTCTCACAATTTTTTGCCGCTCCTTTATATTATAATAACAATTTTTTATGTAATCTGCAGTATTTGTATTGTAATTTGCGGATAATATTAAATCAAGTTCATCGCCGAGATGCGGCGAGGCCTTATAGGTAAAAAATTGCAATCAATCCGCTCTATAATTTTTCTAAAGGATCTCTCAAATAGGTTTTTTTAATATTTCCAAAACGGGTTTGAAATCTTTAAGTTCGAAAAATTTTATTTTATTTGTTTTGCAGAGTTTTGCAAGTTTGTCGGCGGCAAAAACTATGCCGGCAGATTTTGCGGCTGGAAAATCGCTCGGCCCGTCGCCCGCAAATATGACTTTATAGCCCTTTTGCTTATAAAAATCTACGCGCGATTTTTTGAAGTCTTCAAGCGTCAAATCCGCAAAATGGGGGAAATCAACTTTGATTTTCCTCCCGTCAAATACGCCGCGCATGGAATATACTATGATATCTTTTATATTGCCGCGTTTTAAAACCGGGCTAATATAAATATCAAGCCCTCCGCTTGCAATTTCAAACGGTATCGCGTTTTGTTTCGCATAACCCGCCAGCTCGTCAAAGCCCGGCCGTATTTTGGCAAAAGACAATACAAGCTCTTCAAATTCTTCTTTGGAAAAATTCATGCGGCCAAAATGATATGCCATCCATTCTTTGGCGTCTTTATTTTGTTTATAGTCTTCTTCTATTCCTTGAAGCGTTATCGAACCCGCGCGTAAAGCCAAAGTATTGCCTATGTCGCGCGTTGTCACGGTGCCGTCAAAATCGGTAATTATTGCGTATTTATTCACGGCAGCATATCCTCAAAAGCTTTTGTGTCCGAAACGGCTAGTTTCATAAAAGGATTATTTTTTATTTCACAGCCTATGGTCGTGCCGCTGTTTTCGTCCTGCCCGTAAGCGTGTCCGCTGTAAACTTTAGTTTCCGGCGGAAGCCCGGCTAAGCGTATAAGACTTTTTTGCATTTGCGCGGGATCGGATTCCTCAAAATCCGTCCTGCCGCACGCTCCGGCAAAAAGCGTGTCTCCGGTAAAAACCGCGTCTTCAATTTTTATGCATATGGAACCTTTCGTATGGCCGGGCGTATGCATAAACTCTACCGGCAGTCCGATTATGTTGGTTTTAAAATCGCCTTTGAAAGGCTGCAGCAGGTCGGGTTGAATGCCCGATAACAAAACGTCGTTTTCTTCTATATATCCTTTCAGATTATATTTTTTAAGCAGCTGCGCCGCGCCCTGCAAATGATCAAAATGACCGTGCGTGAATATAACCGCCTGCGGAGTAAGTTTATTTTCTTCTAAAACGCAGTAAATATTATCCATTTGCCATGAGGGGTCTATAATTAAAGCGCGGCCGTTATTTTCCGCTATATACGTGCAGTTAAGCATCTCGCCAAGAATAAGAGTACGGATTTTCATTATTATATTTTATCAAATTACAACGGCTTCATTATTTCTTTTGGGAGCGGGCGTTACATTTCCCACCAGTTTCCATTCACTTTTTTTATGTTCATACCGCTGCAAACTTTCTCTGCGGTGGAATTGTTTGATATACAATATCTTTTACCTCGTTAATCAAAACATATAGTATATCTGACGCCAAGACAATCTGTATCGTTTTTAAAACCAAATAACTTCCAGCAGTATTTGTTTTGAATCGTTTCGTGAAACTTCCTTATACAAAAAAATTTCTGCTGATTATCATATCTCATAGCCCAACAGTTATTATATTCGTTAGACTGTACTTTCCATGCCAAAACGCTGCCTCCGCCAAAACCCCAAGATAACGAAATAGACCCTTCGTTCACGCAAATAGAATCTTAGGTAGTCAAGGATAAATTTTTATCATTCTTCAATAAAATAGCATGAAACGCCTGTACCCCAGCAGGTGGGGTTATATCCCGTGTCGGCAGAAAGCGTAGCCTTACCTAAAGATTCGCACATCTTTTTATATTTATCGTTATATGCAATACATAATGTGTCGGCTGCTCTTTGTATAATTGCATATCTACCATTATAAATCATTGTGCCAAGCGAATCTCCTCCTGTACTTGCCGCATAGCGAAACCCTTTATTTGTGGTAATCCACGATATATTATTACCATCTGTAGCCAGAGAACCATATATATCTAAATCTAATTCTTCTATGTGAGATGTATATCTGCCATGTATAAGAAAGAAAAATTTATTTAGATCCGCAATCTTTTTAGTCATGCTTAAAGCTTCTATAGCCTTTGTTTTATTCATAACTTTTAAATATTGCGGAACTGCAATTGCGGCAAGAATGCCTATAATTAAAATCACCACTAATAGTTCCATTAGCGTAAAACCTTTTTTGTTTTTCATAATTTACCTCGTTATTTTAATTCGACGCCTGCAGCGTTAGCTTTTTGGCCGATAAAAAACGGCCGCCATATTTGAGCCACTTACGGTAACTCAATATATAACAGCCGTGGTTTACCGCCTTTCGGCGGTAAACGCTCGGCACAAAACAACTTGGGAGCTACCCTTATCATTCTGTGCCTGATAACGAGCTGCTTTTGGACCGTAAGTGTGCTTTTGATATCTCAAAAGCTCTCCTTGTTCTTCACAAGGTTCCAAAAACAGTATCAAATTTTTATAAGACTTTTACCCTTAATTACTTAATTATGAATTCCTCGCATTAGTTTTTTAATATAAGTTTATTTTAGCACAAATTTATACGATGCCGCAAACTCCTTACTTATCTTGCGCCTCTTTTTTAATCCTAAACTCAATTTCGCCTTTCTGAGACATATGGTATTTTACGCGCGCGGCTTCTTCTATATGCGAGACGTCGCCGTTTTGTATTTTCTCGTATTCTTCCGTTAGACGCTTATATTCTTCGTCAAGCGAAGCGTTTTCTTTGTTTAATTTTTGAATCATAAACATATTGTGCATAAGTCCGGAAAAATTTTTGCCAAATATCAATACTGCCGCCATTACTGCGGCGGCAAGTATTAATATGTTTTTTTTGGACTTAAAGAATTTCTTCACTTTTTGAACACTTTGTTTTTCGCGTATTTTGCCGCTTTGGCAAGTTCTTCTTCTATCACGAGCAGGCGATTATACTTGGCGGTTCTTTCGCTGCGGCACGGAGCGCCGGTTTTTATCGCGCCCGCGTTTGTGGCCACGGCAAAATCTGCTATAAAAGCGTCTTCGGTTTCGCCGGAGCGATGGGAAATTATCGCCGTATATCCCGCCGTTTTGGCTTGCGCTATTACGTCGACTGTTTCGCTGACCGTGCCGATTTGATTTAACTTTATCAGTATTGAATTTGCGGCTTTTTGCTCGATGCCCTTTGTTAAGCGGTTTTTATTGGTAACAAACAAATCGTCGCCTACTATATTGACTTTCTTGCCGAGTTTTTCCGTATAATGCCGCCAGCCGTCCCAATCGTCCTCGTGCAGAGGGTCTTCTGTTGAAACAAGCGGATATTTTGCAGCCCAGCCCGCGTAAATCTGAGTCATTTCTTTTGCGGTGCGAAGTTTGCCTTCAAATTTATATTTGCCGTCCGCAAAAAATTCGCTTGCCGCGGCGTCTATTGCAAGAGATATATTTTTATAACCGGCTTCGCCGGCGGCGGCCAAAATCGTTTTCAGAACGTCCTCGTGTTTATGTATTTTGGGGGCAAAACCGCCTTCGTCGCCGACGGCCGTCACCATACCTTTTTTTGCAAGTATTTTTTTAAGGGTTTGATAGACTTCGCACGCGGCGCGAAGAGCTTCTTTAAAGCTGGAAGCCGCGGCGGGCACAATCATAAACTCCTGAACGTCGAGCCCGCTGTCGGCGTGTTTGCCGCCGTTAATAATATTGAGCATGGGCGCGGGCAGAAGGAAATCTTTTTCTTTGATTTTATAAATATTCCTTATATATTTGTAAAGCGGCTGTTTTGCGGAAATTGCGCCCGAGCGCAAAACCGCCATCGATACCGCCAAAATCGCGTTTGCGCCGAGTTTGCCTTTGTTTGGCGTGCCGTCAAGTTCGATCATAGTTTTATCAATATTTCTAATGTCCAAAGAATCTTTGCCCAAAAGAACTTTCTCTATTTTTGCAACGTTTTTAACGGCTTTTAAAACTCCCTTTCCGTTATATCTTTTAGCGCCGTCTCTAAGCTCGACCGCTTCGTGAGAGCCTGTCGAAGCCCCGCTCGGCACCGCCGCGACGCCTGCGCTGCCGTCGGAAAGTCTGACTTCCGCCTGCACGGTCGGAAACCCGCGCGAATCTAGAATTTCGCGAGCTTTAACTGAAGTTATTTTCATAAGACAATTTTCTCCTTTAATTTATATTATAAATTATATCAATTTACAACTTGCGCGGGATATTAACGCGACGGCAGGCATATTGCCGGCATGGTATTTGGCGGCGAAATTTGCCTTGCCGAATTTTTATTACAAGCCGATATTTACGCCAATAGGCGCATGGTCGGAACCCAAAACGCCGCTTAAAATATAAGCGGCTTTTAGTTTTTGCGCCGCGCGCTCGTCAAGCATAAAATAATCTATTCTCCAGCCTACGTTTCGCTCACGCGCGGCGGTTTTATAATCCCACCAGGTGTATTGCTTAGACTCGTCCCTGTGCAAAAGCCTAAAAGCGTCGACAAGCCCCTCGGAAAAAAATCTGTCAAGCCACGCGCGTTCGCTCGGCAGAAAGCCGGTATTGTTTTCGTTTTGTTTTGGATGCTCAAGGTCTATTTCTTTATGCGCGGTATTGACGTCCCCGCAGGCAATTAATAATTTTTCTTTTGAAAGTTTTTTGCAAAGCCGCAAAAAAGCGTCGTAATAGCGCAATTTATATTCAACCCGCTCCTCGCCCTGCCCGCCGTTTGGAAAATAGCACGTTATAAAATAAAATTTAGGATACGTAAGCAAAATAAAACGGCCTTCTCTGTCAAACTCTTCTATGCCCAGATTATAAGATATTTCCCGCGGTTTTTCCTTACAGTAAATCCCAACGCCGCTGTAGCCTTTGCGCTCGGGCTTTGAAAAATAACCGTAGTAGCCTTCAATATTTTGAAGCGCGGGCGGTATTTGTTCAGGCCATGCTTTTGTTTCCTGAAGGCCGATAATATCGGGCGAAGTTTTAACCAGCCAGTCTCTAAAACCTTTTTTTTCTATGGCGCGCAGACCGTTAACGTTCCAAGAAAGAAATTTCTTTGTCATAATTAAAACAACTCTTTTTTATTTTTTTCGCCAATATACCGATATTTTTGCTTCTGCCGAGTTTGCTTTCACAAATAAAATCGTCGGTATCTATTGTTTTAAAACCCGCTTTGGACAGCAAAATTTCCAAAGATTTTTTTGTGAAAAAGTTTATATGCTCGTGCATTATATGCGGGCTTTTTAACATAAGCAGAAATCTTTCAAAAATACTTTTTAAACTGAAATTCTTATTAAAAAAATATTGCAAATAATCCGTTTTTTGTTTGTAAAAAGGAGAATCGTAAGGAATCTCCGCATATAATATGCCGTTGTCAGCGGCAAGAGAATATAAATCTTTCAATATATTTTCCGGATAAGAC
>JAIRMX010000005.1 GCA_031258375.1 Elusimicrobiota bacterium
GGGCATACAAGCTTCCTGTTCCATTGCGCCCAAAGACGGTATGAGCGTAAAAGTTCACACGCCGCAAATACGCGAAATGCGAAGGACGAATATAGAACTTCTCTTAGCCTCAGGCAATCACACCTGCACGACCTGCGTTAAAACCGGATACTGCAAACTTCAGGATATTGCGCGAAAACTCGGCGTAAAAGAAATACGTTTTAAAACTGCGGGCGCGCAAAACAGCCGGGATACAAACTCGCATTCAATCGTGAGAGATCTTGATAAATGCATTTTATGCGGAGACTGCATAAGAATGTGCCGCGAGGTACAAGGCATAGGAGTAATTGATTTTGCAAATCGCGGCTCAAAAACAAAAGTTCTGCCCACGTTCGGCAAACATTTAAGCGATGTGGAATGCGTTAACTGCGGGCAATGCGTAAGAGTATGCCCCACGGGCGCGCTTTCGAGCAAATCGGCCGTTACGCAAATCTGGCAGGATATATGGGACGAGAAGAAAAAAGTAGCTGTGCAAATAGCTCCCGCAGTCAGAGTAGCTCTGGGCGAAATGTACGGCCTGAGCGAAGGCTCAAATACGACCGGATTAATAGTCTCGGCATTAAGAATGCTGGGATTTGACTATGTGTACGATACTTCTTACAGCGCGGATTTAACTATTGTGGAAGAAGCGACAGAGTTTCTCAAGCGTTTTGAAAAACGCGAAAAACTGCCTATGTTTACTTCCTGCTGTCCGGCGTGGGTAAAGCACGTTGAGCATTGCCACGCGGATTTACTGGATAATCTCTCGACATGCAAATCGCCGCAGCAAATGCTTTCGTCTCTTATAAAAGAAACCTATGTTAGAAACGGCGGGAAAAGGGAAGAATTATCCGTTGTTTCCGTGATGCCTTGCACGGCTAAAAAATACGAGGCGAAACGTCCGGAATTCTCGCGCAACGGCGATTATGACACCAGCAATGTTCTTACTACTATGGAACTTGCGCGCATGATTGACGAAAAAGGAATACAATTTGGCGAACTTGAGCCTTCGGCTTTTGATTTGCCTTACGGTTTTAAAACGGGCGCGGGCATAATATTTGGACATTCCGGCGGCGTTACGGAAGCCGTAATACGTTTTGTGCTCGGCAAAATCAGCCCCAGCGCGGATTATAAACCGGTTTGCAAGACGCTGCAGGAAACAAAAGATTTTAAAGAGCTCGAACTTGCCGTCGGCGATAATAAAGTTAAAATCGCGGTGGTAAGCGGCCTTAAAAACGCCCAAAAATTGATTAAAGATATAAAAGAAGGCAAAAGACAATTTGATTTCGTCGAAGTTATGGCTTGCCCGAACGGCTGTATAAACGGCGCGGGCCAACCCGCCGCGCAGACGAAAAACGTTGTGCTCAGACGCGCCGAAGGTTTGTATAATATCGACAATCAAATTCAAGTTCACAAACCTCAGGATAATCATTATATTTCAAAAATGTACGAAGAATTCGCGGGCGAAATCGGAGGACATACGGCTCATGAGCTTTTTCACACGCATTATCACGCGCAAAAGCGCATTAAGCTGGATAATGCCGCGCAAACTTCCGATAAAACAAATATAGAAGTGTGTTTTGGAACAAGCTGCGTTTTAAGAGGCGCGAAAAAGCTGTTTGAAGAAATACATAATTATGCTAAAAATAACAATCTCAACGCCAAAATCAAAATGAGTCCTTCGTTTTGTTTTGAAAAATGCACCAAAGGGCCGGTAGTAAAAATTAACGGCGTCGTTATTGAAAAATCAGATTTGGATAAAGTCAAAATAGTACTGGAACAACAAACCGCGCAAACGGTAAAATAAATATGTCATACCCCTCGGATAACGCGCTGATATATACCCGCAGCGCCCATTGCAGAGATTGTTATAAATGTCTGCGAAACTGTCCCGTAACATGCATAAGCATGAACGAAGGGCAGGCGCAGGTATTAAATCAAAGCTGCATAGTATGCGGGGAATGTTTGCGCCATTGCCCGCAGGGCGCAAAACAATACGCCGACAGTATTGTTAAAGTCGAAAGTCTGCTGCGTGGGAAACATATAAAAACCATAGCCACCGTAGCGCCTTCGTTCGTGTCCAATCTCGACGCGTGGCAGCAAAAACGTTTTGCAAGCGCGCTGCGGCTTTTGGGATTTGATTATATTTTTGAAACCGCAATAGGCGCGTATTACACGGCTTTGGAATCATATAAATATATCAAAGACGAACAAAACGTTTATATACATTCTTCCTGCCCCGCCGCCGTAAATTATATAGCCAAATATAAACCGGAACTGGCGGATAAAATAGCCCCGGTAGTTTCGCCGATGATAGGCCACGCGCGAATATTAAGGCAAATTTACGACGCGCGGGCAAATATCGTATTCATAGGCCCCTGCGTAGCGAAAAAAGACGAAATTTTATGGGACAATTATAAAGATTTGATAAATGCCGCGCTGACCTTTGAAGAAATTTTCAAAATGTTCAAAGCGCATAATATAGATTTAAAAAAATGCGACGAAAGCTCTTTTGATAAACCGTCCTTCTATAAATCCCAGTACTATCCTTTGCCCGGAGGAATTTTAAAAACTTTAAATATCGACGAGACCGCTTTGCCTAAACGCCTTTTATGCGTTGACGGGCCGGAAAATGTAAAAAACGCTTTGGATAATTTTGGCGAATATTCCTGCGACATAGAAATAATGTGGTGCGACGGAGGATGTACGAACGGACCTTTGAATACGGAAAGCAGTATCATCAAAAAACGCGTTGGAATTATAGATTACGCCGCGGAAAATAAAAACTCATACCCCAAAGAAAAACCAGATCCCGTAGAGATAAATTTATATAATAAATTCTCTCCCCGCCCGATAGCATCGGAAAAATATTCTCAAAGCGCGATAGAAAACACTCTTAAACTTATGGATAAAGAAAACGAGGAAGACCGCCTGAACTGCGGCGGCTGCGGATATCCGAGCTGCAGAGAAAAAGCCATCGCCATTCTCAACGGTTACGCGCAAAAAGAAATGTGTATGCCGTATTTGCGCAGACACCTGAATATGCAGAACACAAATATCATAGACAGTATGCCCTGCGGCATTGTCATTTTAGACGGCGAGCTGAATATAGCGCAGACAAACGCTTTCTTTAATCAAATGTTTCGCTGCGACGGCAGCGTTATGGGGCGGCATATTTCTTTGATTATGGATCCTCATCCGTTTGAAAAAATAATCAGCGGCGAAAACAAAAATATCGACCTTCTTACGGAGTTTAAGCAATACGATATAAAATGCAGATTTATCGTTTATAATATGCGCAGCACTCAGCAGCTTGCGGGGATTTTCCTGCCCGTGATGAGCGCGGAAGAATTATCCAAAATAAAATCCTCTCTTAAAATGCGCGCCATCGATAAAGCAAAAGAGCTTTTGAAACATCAAATAGATACAAATCAAAAAATAGCAAAATATCTGGGCGAAAGCACGGCACAGTCCCAGATTATAGTAAACCAGATAATGCAAATTGCTTCGGACGACGAGTATGACGAAAGTTAAATCCGAAAATATACAATATGTCCAAACTTTCCAATTTTGCCGCAACAAACAAAATAATTTTATCTGCGGGGACGAAATTTTAATCAAACGCGGCAAAGACAGAACCCTTATCATAGTAATTGACGGCGTGGGCAGCGGCATGCGCGCAAATATATGCGCTTCGCTTTTTGGCAGCGAACTTATGTCTTTTTTGGATAAAGATTACTCGCTGATAGAAGCCTGCAGGCTTGTTGTGGAAAGTATAAAAATAGGCAAGAGATCGGATAATTTTGCCGCGTTTTCGGCCGCGACGGTTTTGCATACAGGACATGTTCAAATAGTATCCTACGAAGCGCCGGAGCCGGTTTATATCGATAATAATTTCGCTTATGTTCCAAAAGGATACGTTCGCAAAGCCGGCAGCGAAAATCTTATAGAAACTAATTTTATGCTCGGCGAGAATAAAGCGTTTTTTTTATTTTCCGACGGAGTTTCGCAATCCGGAATGGGACGCGGTTTTGGCTACGGCATAGGTTCTGCCGGAGTGGCCGATATTCTTAACGATTTTTTAAAAACTGCAAATAAATATGAAGACGCCGCAAAAAAAGTTTTGGATTATTGCTATTCTATTTCCGGCTCAAAATGGGAAGACGATACTTCTGCAGTGCTTATAACTCCGCGCAAGGCCATAACGGCCAATATACTCACAGGCCCGCCTTCGTCAAAATCTTTAGACGAAAAGTTCGTAAAAGATTTTGAAAAAGCCATAGGATTTAAAATTATCAGCGGCTCGACAACGCTGGATATATATTGCAGACATACGGGCGGCAATGCCAAAATGCTGAGCAGTTTTAATCCTTTTGAAGCTCCGGTATATAAAATCGATAATATCGACTTTGCTTCCGAAGGCGCGATTATGCTAAACCAACTCTACAATTTATACGAATTAAACCCCTCTAATCTGGATACTAACGCCTCTATAACAAAATTAAAAGAATTGCTCGATATTTCGGATAAAATTTGCTTTTTTTTGGGAAAAGCCGAGAACCAAGAGCAAAACAACAGTATGATGTTTTCGCAGCTGCGCATTTTCCCCAGAAAACGCATTATCAAATTATTAAGCGAAAAATTTAAGGAACAATGCAAAGTAGTAAGCGTAAAAGAATATTAGCTTTCTGCGCGCAAAGAACGAAGGAGTTAATGCTCCTTTTCTTTACTATTTGCAGATAAATAACAACAAAACAACGGACGACCAAATTAAATCCTGCCCTTACCGGAAGGTTGTAATCGAGAGCAGATACTCCCTCTTTAAGCAATTAAGGATAAGATAACAAATAATTTGTGCTTCTCTTTAACTTCTCTTCTATCAATTCTCTGTTCCTTTCTCCAAGATGTTAAATCCTAATGCAAGTTGCCCCAATATGACACGGTTTAAATCAAATTTTCAGACATCGACGAAGCGAAATAAACTTATAACGCCTATAAAGAGTTATAGGCGTTATAAAATACACGATCTTAAACTAGGACATTCCGTTATTTTTTTATATAATTATCCC
>JAIRMX010000015.1 GCA_031258375.1 Elusimicrobiota bacterium
GATACGTACTCCGATATCGCTGCAATTACTTAATATGAGCCTCAGCCTGCGCCCGTTTTACTATCCGGATAATGCAAACGGCGCATACGCGTTTGGAGGGAAATTTACTTTATTTGGGAATATGAGCCGAGACGAAATCAGACAAGAGTATTCGGGTTTTTATTTGTCGGCCGCGCTGGGCGCGCAAAAAGCGGACGTAGTGCGCGGTAATGTTCCGATGAAAAAAGATTTTTTTTATCAAGCGGCTTACGAGCTTGGGCTGAATTATAGTTTTTTTGACAGGTACGCTTTTGATATTTCCGGAAATATTTACCAATATATGTCGGGTATTGAGGGCGTTAAAAATTTGTACGGAGCGATGAATCAGACGGAACTAGCCGATTTATATACCCTTGATTACGTATTGAATTTGCCGAAATTTTCGGGAGGAACAAAAATAAGCTGGCGTTCCGACGTGAGCCGTTCGGACAATTATATTACGTATAGATATGTTGATTTTCATAATGCCGGCGCGGCGCATTCTTTGATGCTTTCAAGTAAATTGAATATTTATAATAACTTGTTTTTGAGTTTATCTTATAATCATTTGTTTCAAAATGGCAGCGACGACGACATTTTCGCCATAGGCGCGGTTTTGAAATTGATATGATGATAAAAAGGGGAAAATATGCCGGAGAATTCAGATAATTCGGACAATAAGGACAGCGTCACTCAAAAAGATCCCGCCACAAGAGTTCTGTCTCTGGTGTCTCATAAGCTTAAAACGCCGCTTTCAATAATAAACGGCTATACCGAGGCCGTTTTAACGCAAATCAAACCGGGCGAATTGTCTGATTTTGTCTCGAAAGCTTTAATCGACATAAATAAGCAGGGGGAAAAACTTGCAATTCTTGTAGATAAGCTTGTGCGCTTTTCAAGCGTAAGCAATCTTATTAAAAAAGACGTGAAAAAAGATACGGTGAAAATCCGTCCGGTGTTTTCTTCGGTATCCAATAAATGCGTGATGCGCGACGATTCCCTTAACGTTCTCTCTTCCGATAAAACAATAAGATTTCAAGGGCCGGTAGTCGAAATCAAATGCGATTCGGACGTGGAAATACACGCGGACAAAGTTCTTGTGTCCATAGCGGTCGAAGAATTAATGGATAACTCAATTAAATTCAATAATAATTCCAACAAAAAGATAAGAATGTTTTATTATCACGAAGACGACAAAGACGTTTTGGCCGTCGCAGATAACGGCGTGGGCATAAAAGAAGAGCATATCAGTAAAATTTTCGACAAATTCTATCAGGTAGACGATTTTTTTACCGGTCAGATAGAGGGCTGGGGGCTTGGCCTTGCTTTAGTAAAAAGAATAATGGCCTTACACGAAGGCACCATATCGGTGCGCTCGCAGTACGGCATAGGCACTATAATTTCTTTGCGTTTCCCGCGTAAGCAGGCTTAGCTATGAATCCCCAGGAAGAAATAAAAAGAATTCTTCAGGAAGCCGAAGAGCAAAATAATACTATGCGCTGTTTTAACAAAGATATGATTATTTATTACGGCAGGCTTGAAACGGTGGCAAAGCAATATCGCAAGCGTTTGCCTGTAAAAGACGCGACGTTTCAGGAAGATTTTCGAGAGAGTATGCTAAAATTGCGTAAATTTGCGGACAGAGTGCAGGATTTTTGGCAGCGCACGCGTCGGTTTTATAACGCCGTGGACAAGGATAATTTTGTGCGGGAAAACCGTCTGGACATAAAACAGATAAGAACCGCCGCAATATCATTCAGCCGTCAAAGCGGGAACCTTTACTTGAATTATAAAAATCTTAACGCGCTTGGTAAAGACCTTCCTTTAAGGCTGAATTGGTGGCTTTTTGAATCGAGCTGCAGCGATATGTCAAAAATATCGAACAATATACTTTTTATCTCTCGCGATATGGAGAAATCTTATGAGTAATTCTTCTAAAAAAAATATTTCTGCCGAAGTAAAAAGCGGGGAAGAAGTTTACCGCAAAATCAATACCGTTTGCCTTATAGCCGTAGCCGCCGTATGTATTACCGCCGCTTTGAATTATACTAAAGCCATAATGATACCTCTCGTTATATCGGTGTTTATTTACACCATGATGACGCCCATTATAAGATATATGCGGTTTAAACTGCGATTGTACAAATGGTTTTCCGTGCTGACGGCGTCGATATTGGTTATCGTTCCTTTGGCGCTGCTTATAATATTTTTGATAAATTCGGTCGCTAATTTTGTGCAAATTGCAAATACGTATCAGGAAAAATTGCTTGAAGCGTTTAATAAAACCGTAGTTTTTTTTAAGGGATATCATTTGCCTTTGCCGGACGAGACTTTTGATATTCAAAGCATAGCCGCTTTAATCAGCAATCAACAAGTCGCCAATATTTTGAAAAGTTTTGGAGGGGTAACTCTAAAAATATTTTCATATTCTTCTTTAGTGTTTATTTTTGTGTTTTTCTTTCTGATAGGCAGCGGACGCGGCAACACGACAAATCCCACTATTAAAGAAATACAAAACAAAATGTCCGCGTATTTGTACATACATATTACCGCGTCGCTGTTTACGGGGCTTGCGGTATGGATAGTTTATCTTTCCGTCGGTATTGAGCTTGCGGCAACATTCGCCATACTCACTATTCTTTTGAATTTCATACCTAATATCGGCTCCTTAATAGCCGTATTGCTGCCACTTCCTATAGTAATAATACAATTCGGTTTTGGCGCGCAATTTTGGGTTCTGCTTATAATACCTTCGCTGGTGCAATTTGCCATAGGAAGCATTTTAGAGCCGAAATTTCTCGGTTCCGGTTTGGACTTGCATCCGGTGGCAATAATTGGCTCTTTGGTTTTTTGGTCTTTGGTTTGGGGCATACCCGGAGCGTTTTTAGCCGTGCCGATAACTTCGTCCATTCGTCTGATTTTGAGCAAATTGGAACCGACAAGACCGTTTGCGGAAATTCTTTCCGGAAGGCTTCCTAAATAATTTGGTTGTTCTCGTCCGCTGTTTTAAAAACAAATGGTAAACATATAGGCCAGCGCGGATATAATGGCCGCGGCCGGTATTGTAATTATCCACGCCCATACGATTTTGCGCGTTACGCTCCACCGCACCGCTGAAAATCGGTGAAACGAGCCTATACCTACAATTCCGCCGGTAATAGTATGCGTAGTGCTTACCGGTATTCCAAGAAATGACGATACGAAAAGAGAAAGCGCCGCGCCGGACTCGGCGCAAAAACCGTCGACGGGCTTAAGGCGCGTAACTTTTTGACCCATAGTTTTTACTATACGCCATCCGCCTGAAAGCGTGCCCAGAGCAATTGCGCTGTGGCAAAGAACTATAATAATAACCGGAACAAAAAAAGTTCCGCCTGCCGCCAAACGCGCGCTTTCGGAGGGGAGAAGGAAAAACTCCCTTATCGCGATAACGCTCTCGGTACTTCCCGAAAGTCCGCCGAAAAGCAGCATCGAAATAATGCCCATAGTTTTTTGCGCGTCATTTCCGCCGTGTCCCAAACTGTACGCCGCGGCGGATAAAAGCTGTCCTTTGCGGAAAATATGATCGACTTTAAACGGATTTGCTTTTTTAAATAATCTAAATACTATTGACGCGATAAAAATACTCAAAATAACGCCCAAAATAGGCGCTACTATTATAAAAATCAACGTTTTTATAATACCTCCGGCCATCAGAGAAGACGGCCCCGCTTTTACAAGAGCCGCTCCTATAATTCCGCCGATTAAAGCGTGGGAAGAACTTGAAGGCAGCCCCCACCACCACGTGAGCAGATTCCATGCGCAGGCGCCTATTAAGGCTCCAAAGATGAAATTACTGTCCACTATCGAGATATTTACTATCCCGCTGCCTATTGTTTTAGCGACGCCCGTGTGGAAAACAAGCAATGCTATGAAATTAAAAAACGCGGCCCAATAGACCGCAAACTTAGGCGATAATACCCGCGTTGATACTATCGTGGCTACGGAATTTGCCGCGTCGTGAAATCCGTTTAAATAATCAAAAAATAAAGCTAAAACTATGAGAAATAAAATCCATGTCATTTTTTTAACCTCTTAATTATTTTTTACTAAAATAGATTCCAGAATATTGGCAAGATGCTCGCAGGTATCGGTTATTGCTTCCGCCATTTCCAGAAGTTCTTTTTGCTTAATCACCGTTATCGGGTTGGCATTCGGGTCGTTTAAAATTCTTGAAATAGCCTCGTCGCGAATTTCGTCGGCCATATTTTCAAGGCGGTTGATTTCTATGCAATGCTTAAGCACTTCGCGCATATTTTTATTGCTGCGCATTAAGCTGATTGCTTTTTGCAAAGCAAGGACGGAGTTACGGGTAATGTCGGCAAGTTTTTTGGATTCCTCGCTCGCCTTTTCTATTTTATAAATATAAAAACGGTTTGCTATGGCATACAAACCGTCTATAATATCGTCCATTTTGTTGGCAAGCATCATAATGTCTTCGCGGTCAAAAGGAGTAATGAAACTTTCGTTGAGAGTATTGAGTATTATATGCGTCATTTCGTCGCCGCGGTGTTCTATGGCGTGCATTTTGTCCACGTTGTCCCGCGTGAAGTCTCCGCCGCAGAGCATTTTGTTGAACAGCTCCGCCCCTTCTAGCAGGTTTAACATTTGCTTGTCAAACAAGTCAAAGAATTTCATTTCTTTCGGCATGAACATATTATTTTTTCTCCTTTTTATTTTTTTAAATCTTAATAAATAAAGAGCGGATAGATATCTATCTGCTCTTTTCTCTGTGTAAAAAATCAGTATTTTTACAAAATTGTTTTATTTGATTATGATTTCGCCGCATACCTTTCATATGTTTATCTTTTTTCTACAAATATATTATAACAATTTTTGCGCGGAAAAAGAGTCTAAAAGCCGGATAAATGTAAGGGTTTTTGTTTTTTTGCGCCGCAAAATTTGCGGCGGGGAACTTTGCATTCACATTATTTATAATTTTTTGAGGCGGCTCTGAGCATATCGGCTATTTCCTTATGGCCTTTATTTTCGGCCAGAGTTAAAGCAGTAACGCCATTGTTTGCCCGTATATTAGGATTAGCTCCCGCTTTAAGCAGCATATCAACAATTTCTTTGTGAGCATACTGCACAGCGGCCATTAAAGCAGTAGCGCCATCATTTCCCCTCTGTATATTTGTATTAGCCTTTGCTTTAAGGAGTATACGAACTGTTTCTTTATGTCCGTCCAGTGTAGCCATCATTAACGCAGTAATCCCATCCTTTTGTTGCGTATTAGGATTAGCTTTTGCTTTAAGAAGCATATTAACTATTTCTTTATGCCCGTCTACTGTAGCAAACATTAAAGCGGTAATGCCTTTTTTATCTTGTATGTTTGGATTAGTTTCTGCTTTAAGAAGCATATCAATTATTTCCTTATGATCTTTTTGTGCAGCGAACATTAAAGCAGTCCACCCCTTATACTTTATATCCGGATTAGCTTTTGCTTTAAGAAGCATATCAATTATTTCCTTATGACCTTTCTGTGTAGCTATCATTAAAGCAGCAGTCCCGTTATCTCCCCGAATATTTGGATCTGCTCCTATTTTAAGAAGCATATTCACAATTTCTTTCTGATTTTCCTGTACGGCAAACATTAAAGCAGTATACCCATCAGTTTGTATGTTCGGATTAGCTTTTGCTTTAAGAAGTATGTCAACTGTATCTTTATGACCATTCTGAGCTGCTAATATTAAAGCAGTAACACCCTCTTTACTCTGTGTATTTGTATCTGCCCCTGCTTTAAGAAGCATATCAGCAATTTCTTTATGACCCTTAAGTATAGCTATCATTAAAGCAGTCCAGGCATCATTTGCTTGTATATCAGGGTTTGCTTTTGCCCTAAGCAGCATATCAACAATTTCTTTATGGCCATTCTGTGCAGCAAATATTAAAGCAGTATAGCCACTATTTGCTTGTAAATTAAGATTTGCTTTTGCGCTAAGCAGCATATTAACTATTTCCCTATGACCGTTCTGTGCGGCTAAAATTAGAGCAGTGGCTCCATCTTTTCCCTGGATATCCGGATTAGCTTTTGCCTTAAGAAGTATATCAACAATTTCTTGACGGCCCACCTGGGCAGCCGCCATTAAAGCGGTAGCGCCATCCTTTTGTTTTATATTCAAATCAGCTTTTGCGCTAAGCAGCATGTCAACTATTTCTTTGTGAGCATTAAGCGAAGCCACCATTAAGGCGGTAAAACCTTTATCATCTTGGTAATTAACATCAACTTTGCGTTTGATAATCTTTTCTACGGCGGCTTTGTCTCCTTTTATAGCGGCTTTTATAAAGTTTTCATCAGCCGCAACCTTTTTATCAGAAGAACAAGCCGTAAAACATAAAACAAATATAAGCGTTAACAATAAATATTTTTTCATCGTATTTCTCCGTTTACGGCGTTATTTTTTTGTATGAAGAATAAACTGGTAAGTTGTATTTATTTATAATACAAATTTTTGATATTATTTTCATGCTTTCATTTATGCTATAATTTGAATATATTTATAAGAAAACGGATTATGAATTTTCAAGATATTATACACGAACTTCAGACGTATTGGAAAAAGCGGGGCTGCATTATAATACAGCCTTATGACTTGGAAAAGGGCGCGGGCACTTTTAACCCCGCGACGTTTTTCGGCTCGCTTACAAGCAGACCGACAAACACGTGCTATGTCGAGCCGTGCCGCAGGCCTGCCGACGGCAGATACGGCGAAAATCCAAATAGACTAGGCAAATATTATCAGTTTCAGGTTATAATGAAACCCGCGCCGGCAAACATTCAAGAACTTTATTTAAATTCGCTTAAAGCCATAGGCCTTGATCCTAAGCTGCACGACGTGCGCTGGATGGAGGACGATTGGCAGTCCCCGACGCTTGGAGCTGGCGGAGTTGGCTGGGAAATTTGGCTTGACGGAATGGAAATCACGCAGTTTACGTATTTCCAGATAATGGCAGGCTACGCGCTTGAACCTATTACCGTTGAAATTACTTACGGCCTTGAACGTATTGCGATGTATTCCCAAAAAAAATCCAGCGTGATGGATATTATGTGGAACGATACCGTCACATACGGCGGTCTTGTAAAAGAATCCGAGCGCCAGTTTTCGCATTATAATTTTGAAGAGGCAAACGCGGAGCATTTGCGCAGATATATAGCGGAAAACGAGGAAGAATGCAAAGCGTTGTGTAAAAAAGGCCTTTATCTGCCGGCTTATGACTGCGCTATGAAGGTATCCCATTATTTTAACACGCTTGAGGCGCGCGGCGCAATTTCCGTAAGCGATCGCACGAATATAATTGCAAAAATCCGTTCTTTGGCAAAACTTTGCGCGGCCGAATATATAAAAGCCGCCGAACCTTCGGGGGAACGTTAAAATGAAAAATGCTTTGCTTGAGATTTTCTGCGAACATTTGCCCGCGCGTTTTTTGATTCCCGCGTTAAACCAAATGAAGGATTTGGCGGCGCGTTTTCTAAACGAACGAAATTTAAAATTTGATTCTCTGCGCGTTTACGGAACTTTTCGCAGATTGGTTTTGGAAATTGACGGCCTTGCTGCTAAAGCCGAAGACATAGAAAAGGAAATTAAAGGCCCGCCTGCAAAATTATTAAAAGATTTTGCGGGAAATTACACGCCGCAAGCGTCCGGTTTTGCAGAAAAAAACGGACTTAAACCGCAGCAGCTTACAATTATTGAAACGGAAAAAGGCCCTTTTATTTACGCCGAAATTAAGATAAAAGGTTTGCCCGCCGAAAAAATTCTTCCGGAAATTTTTACTGAAATTATAAAAAATTTGACTTTTCCCAAAAGTATGCGCTGGGAAATCAGCGGGTTTAAATTCGCTCGGCCCGTGCGCGGTTTAATAGGTCTTTACGGAAATAAAATATTGCGTTTTGAAATTGCCGGCGTTAAAAGCGGGCGCAATACTTATCCCATAAGTTCTTTTGGCAAAAAGCCGATAAAAATTATTTCGCCTGAAAGTTATATTGAAACTTTACGCAATCAGCCCCAGCCGATTTTATCGGATATTGAGGAAAGAAAAAGGACTTTGATAAACGCCGTAAATTCGGCTTCTTCCAAACTTGGATATAAGGCCGATTTAGATGAAGATTTGGTAACGGAAAGCGTATCTTTTACGGAACATCCGGTGGTTCTCGCCGGCGATATGGATATAAAATTTTTAACTCTGCCTAAAGAACTTGTGACTACCGCGCTTAAAAAACAGCTTAAAATGTTTCCCGTGCTTGACGAAAAGGGTATCTTGCAACCGCATTTTATCGCGCTGCGCGACGGCGTGTCCGTCAATAGCGAAGAAGTAAGAACGGGTTTTAAAAACGTTATGACCGCGCGGCTTACGGACGCGATTTTCTTTTTTGGAAACGATATTAAAGCCGGCATAAACGCGATGAAAGAAAAGCTTGCTTTGGTTAATTTTATTGACGGTATGGGCAATATGTTGCAAAAGACTGAGCGCGTTGAAAGTCTTGCCGCGTTTTTTGCGGAAAAATTAAATTTGACGCGGCAGACTCGGCAAGATATTCAAAAAGCGGCTTCGTTTTGCTACGCTGATTTGACAAGCAGCGTCGTTTACGAATTTCCAGAGCTTCAGGGTTATATGGGTTGCGTTTACGCGCAAAAAGCCGGTTTTAAAGAAGAAGTTTGCAAAGCAATGGGGGAATTTTATATGCCTTTGACGGCTTCTTCGCGGTTGCCGCAGACTTTGGAAGGAGCAATACTTTCTCTTGCAGGTAAAATCGATACGCTGGCGGCAAATTTCGCGGCGGGGCAAATTCCAACGGGTAGCGAAGACCCTTTTGCTTTACGCCGGCAGGCAATGGGGGCAGTCCGCATAATATTAGATAAAAAATTAAATATAACTTTACGGGAAATTATCGACGCCGCCTCAGCGGAGTTGCCGCCGGTTGAAAGCAGTCAAATCGGACGGCTGTATGATTTTATATGGCAGCGTTTTGCAAATATTCTAGAGGGGGAAGCTTTTGAGCAGGATGAAATTGCCGCAATAGAAAATCTTAATAATAAAACGCTTTGTGAAACATATACTATTATTAAAGCTTTACGCATTGCGCGCAAAGACGGTATGCTGGCG
>JAIRMX010000016.1 GCA_031258375.1 Elusimicrobiota bacterium
TTTGGCGATGGTTTTAAACTCGATGGCGTCTTTGTCGTGAACTTCGTCCAAAATATCGTCGTCCGCGTTGGATACTTGATAAACGTCGGACATGCGCTTCATAAACAATATGGCGGCAAGCACAAGGCCGAATTCAATTGCGACTACCAGGTCTTTTACGACAGTAAGCCCGAAAGTGCTCAGCAGCACCAGTATGTCGCTCATCGGAGCTTTAAACAAAGCCGCAAAACTCCGCCACGAACTCATTTTGTAAGACACCACGAAAAGTATCGCCGCGAGCGAAGTCATCGCGATAAGATTGATATAGCGCATAAAACAAAGCGTCAAAAAAAGTAAAAACGCGCTGTGCGCCATGCCGGCAATCGGCGTGCGGCCGCCGTTTTCTATATTGGCCGCGGTTCTTGCGATTGCGCCCGTTGCGGGAAGCCCGCCAAAAAGCGCGCTCGCCATATTGCCTATGCCGTTTGCGACAAGCTCCACGTTGGAACGATGTTTTTTGCCTATCATACCGTCGGCGACAACTGCGGAAAGCAAACTCTCTACGGCGGCCAGAAAAGCGATTACAAAAGCCGGCTTAAGCAAGCCGGCCGTCATAGCAAAAGAGAACGCCGGCATTTTGGGGAGAGTTATGCTCGTTTGTATATCTCCAAAAGTGGATTGTATTGTGGCGACGTTCAAATTGAATATTTTTACCGCAAGGCAAGAGACTATCAGCGATACCAAATAACTCGGCATCCACTTTAATTTCTTCGGCCAGAAGACGATTATTGAAAGCGTAATAACGCCTATAATCAAAGCGTCAAAGTTAATTAAATTTAAATTTGATATATAAACTCGCCACTTTTCAAAAAAATCGCTTGGAATATTTTGCAGGCCGAGACCCAAAAAATCGTTTATCTGAGTTGAAAACAGCACGACGGCAATGCCGCTCGTAAAACCGGTTATAACCGGATAAGGAATAAATTTTAAAAAAGAGCCGAATTTAAGCGCGCCCATTATTACGAGCAATATGCCGGCCATAAAAGTGGACACGGTAAGCCCGTCAATTCCGTACTCTTGAACAATTCCGTAAACTATGACTACAAACGCTCCGGTAGGGCCGGCGACTTGCACTCTGCTGCCGCCGAGCAGGGAAATTATAAAACCCGCGACAATAGCTGTTGTAAGACCTTTTTGCGGAGCGACTCCGCTCGCCGTCGCCAAAGCCACCGAGAGCGGCAAAGCGATAAAAGCGACGACAAGCCCCGCGCTTAAATCTCTTATTACGGATTTTCGCGTAAACTCGGACTTTTTATTTTTAAGCAAAGTATAAAATTTAGGAAGCGGCATTTTATTTTAGAATTATCTCTCCGGCGGCGTAAATTATTTTTAGCATTGCCAAAATTTATCTTTTTATCTTTACAAGTTCTTCTATAGGCAAAAAATCTTTTGCTCCGGCATTTGCGGCGGGCGTGCCAAATGGCATTTGCGCGACAAGCCGCCAGCTTCTTGCAATGTCGAATTGTTTGCAAACTTCTTCGTCTATAAGCGGGTTATAATGCTGCAAGTTCGCGCCTATGCCTTGCGAGGCAAACGCCGTCCATATTAAATATTGCAGCATGCCCGCGCTTTGCTCGGCCCATATCGGGAAATTCTCTTTATACGCCGCAAATTTGGCCTGCATTTTTTCTATAACGTTCGTATCGTTGAAAAATAATATAGTCGCGTATCCGGCCGCAAAAGAATTTATTTTTTGCTCGGTGGCGGCGAAATTTTGCTCCGGCACGATATGTTTTAAAATATTTTTTACCATATCCCAAAGCTTTTTATGATTTACGCCCAAAAGCAGCGCGACTCGCGCGGATTGCATATTAAAAGCCGAAGGCGTATGTTTTACGGCGTATTGTATAATTTCGATTAAACGTTCTTCCGATACAGGTATTTCATTTTTTAGCGAGTAAACGGAACGTCTTTTTAAAACCGCATCGTACAAATTATGAGTATTTTCGTTCATATTATTCACCTCGTGCGCGTCTATAATTTATATTATATTAATTATGCGGGTATTTTACGCGGTTGTTTTCAGCGCGCGCGGACAGCTTCCTCAAGTTTAATTAAATTAGTAAAATAATTATATGAAACAAGAAAATAAAAGCGGGACATACGTTTTTGATAAAAAGACCGGCAGAGTCGTTAAGATATCGAACGAAGTCCCTTCCGTCAAAAAAGAACATAAACACGTCTGCCAGGGCAATTGCTGCCGTAATGCAAATTGCCCGAAGGACTAGGTTTTGGCAAAATGAAAAAGTTTATATTTTTCGCAATTCTATGCTGCGCGCTGCCCCCGGCGTTTTGCCAGAGCGCGGCGCGGTATTATTCGATGGCTTTAAAATCCAACGACGACGCGGAGCAGATAAAACTTTTTACAAAAGCCATAGAAAAAAATCCGCGCCTGACGGAGGCTTATCACAGACGCGGGGATTTATACCGCAAAAAAGGCGCTTTGAAAAGCGCTATGGCGGATTATACGAAGACAATTTCCCTCGCCCCGAAAAATCCTTTTAAATATTACGCGCGCGCTCTTGCGTATATGGACGCTAAAGATTACGTTATGGCCGCTGACGATTTTACCAAAGCGATAAAGCTGAAAAGCGATTTCGACGCTTTTTACTATAACCGCGCCTTAGCGTATTATAAACTCGAAAGATACCGAGACGCGCTTAGAGACATTGCCGTCGTAAAGAACAAAAAAAAATTCGCAACGGATATTGTTATGCTCGAAGGCAAGGCAAATTTCTCGCTTTATAATTATTCCGCCGCGCGAAAAGCGTTTGAAAGAGCGGCGGCTTTAGACCCGCAAAACGCCGAAGCGTTTTTTTACATAGGCAGAATTGAGTTTAATAATGAAATGTACGACGAGGCCATATCTTATTTCAGCAAAGCCTTAAACGCGGACGGCTCTTACGCGGCGGCTTACCGTCTGCGCGCCGCCGCTTTTAAAGAAATTGAAGATTACCCCGCCGCTCTGGAAGATTACGGCGCGCTTATATCTTTAACGCCGAATTACGCTTCTTATAATCTGCGCGGCCTTATATATGAAACGATTGAAAATTATTCCGCCGCTCTGGAAGATTTCAACGCGGCCGTGTCCGCAAATCCGAAGTGGGCTATAGCTTATAATAACCGCGGGTACTCTTATCTTAAAATGAAGAATTATAAAAAAGCGTTTGAGGATTTTGAAACGGCGTTAAAACTCGCGGCCAATTTGCCCACGCCTTATATAAATATGGCCGGCTATTATTGGACGGCAAAAAAAGACAAGAAAAACATGTATAAATATATTGATTTGGCTATTAAGCGCAATTATAAAGATTTGGACTCGCTTTACGAAGAAAATAAAAAAGGCTGGATGTTCAAAAATATAAATAATACGATTGAATTTCGCTCCTTCCTGTCAAATTATTCAAAGAATTAACGCTTGAGTTTAACTTGCCCAATAGTGTTATCTAAAGTATAAAAGCGGACAGTTAAAGTTGTCATGCTGAACCTGTTTCAGGGTCTCTCTGTTCGTCACCCTGAATTCATTTCAGGGTCTGTCTTCAAACTACAGATGCTGAAACTAGTTCAGCATGACGACTAAAAAGCGTAATACGGGGTTCAGCATGACGGCCTAAAAACCGGGGTTTAATCTGTATCGGCTACGGTAAACAACCAAATACTTTATATGAAGCAGTCGACCCGTTAAAAGTAGCGCTTGCCGTAACCGTTTTCCAGCCTACTCCGCTGGTAGAACAGGCTGAAGGGGGATGTTGCAGAATCATATTATTAATCTTTATAGTTTGTCCGGCGTCTAATTTCAAAGTTGCGGGATTAGTGCCTTGTTTCAATGCAATATCTCTAGCTTTTATTTTCGGCGCGCCGGACACATTAATCGACTGCGCCATATCCGGCCATAAAAACGCTTCGCTTCCGCTTCCTATATAAAGATTATTAGCCGATATATTTGTGCCCTGACCGGCAAAAAAATTGTTTCTGACTAGTATATTTTTGGTCGTTTCAGCCGTTCCAAAAGTTATTTTTTTTGCGTCAATAGTCAAAGTGGCGCTGTTTGCTTTTAGACTATCTGTAGTAACCCCACTTCCCGAGTTGTTTGCAAGCGAAGCCAAGCTTTTCACCGATATAAAATCATATCCGTAGGAGCTACCGCTGCTTGCGCCGGTGCCGGCCTGCTTAAGCGGAACGTAAGAAATAACTTCTATACTTTGCGCGTAAGCAGAGGGCAGCAAAACGGCGAACAATGCCCAAGCGGCGCAAGCATTGCGGATATTTGCAATCGTCGGTATAAAATTAATTTTCATATTATCTCCTTATTTCCTTTGTTATAAAATCTTTTTCGTCAATACAAAGTTTTTTCAATACAATACAAATCGACACGAATATATCCTACTGATACAAAATAGGATTTGCGTTGCGCTCAAGCTGTTCCTGAGCTTGGCGCACCTGGCGCTCTTTATATTCTTTGTAATCGCTGCGTTTCTTTTCGTCTTTTTGATAATTATTTTCTTCTTTCTTTATAGGGAATTTATAAGATATGCCGGCCTGATAAACGTTATCGCCGTTAAGCTGCGGGTTTAATACCGCGCCTAAATCGACCTCGAAGCCAAACAGTCTAAGGCCGAAGCCGAGCGTAAATTCTTCTTTAATTTCTTCCATAAATTTGATGCCGCCGCGCACCGCCAAAGTATTAAAGAAAACGGCTTCCGTCCCGGCTCTGATTCGGTTTTCTCTTTCTTTGATATGATATATAACGTCGCCGCTCAAATCCCAGCGCATATTTTCATAATCCACAAGGGTGAAAAACAAACCCGCCGACATAGTTGACGGCAGCGGGTCGGCCTCTTCCAAATATTTAATTTTTGTGCCGACGTTTTTTACGGCAAAGCCTATTCCAAAGCGATTATCGGCGACTATTTGATATCCCGCGTCAAAAGCAAAAGCGTTTCCCGTAACGTCGCCCGAACCCGGAAGCGGCAAAGTGGATTTTATATATTTTACGCTTGCGCCCAAATAATGATTTACTTCCGACGAACTGCCCATAAAATCCCAAGTATGCGCGGCGATGTTTTCGCCGTAGGTAAGAGCGAAGGATATATCGTCGCCTATGCTTCTTGAGGAGATATCGCCTTTGTCAAACATATAAAACGAAATGCCGAGCGAAAGGGGCTTATTTCCGGCCAAACTCAAAAACCCGACGGGAACGGCCAGCGCGCCGTAAGTATGTTTCATATCTATGGCGTTTTTATAAGTGCTGCCGGAAATCTGCAAGCTTTGCACTCGGCCAAGAGCGGCGGGATTATAAAAAGTCATGCCGGTAACGTCGTCCGCAAAAGCCGTAGCCGCGCCCGCCATGCCGTAATAACGCGCGCCCATATCCATTTTAAGAAAAGGCACCGCGACAGTCCCTCCTCCTCCGCTGCCCGCGCTCGCAAAAGAGGCGGAAAATATCGCGGCAAATATTAACGCCGCAATTTGCGCAAAAGCGCGAGAGCGACAGTCCACCCTCACCCGCTCGCCGCCCTCTCCCCTCTTTAAGGGAGAGGGCAAGACGCGGCAAATCCCGTCGGAACAAACAAATCCGCTAAAATCCGCTTGCCGCCTCTTTAAAGGAGAGGGAAAAGCAACGTTTATTTGCGTATTATCCTTTCGCATATTACTTAACCGCCACTATTTTTTTAACTTGTCTGTCTATGCCCGCGCCGTCGACGCGCAGTAAATACACGCCGCTTGCGACCGTATTGCCGCTGTCGTTTTTGCCGTCCCAATCAACAAATTCCGGCAGAGCCGTTGTTATCTGCCCGTCATATAAAGATTTTACCAAAATACCGTCAATAGTGAATATTTGGGCTTTTATATGGCCGTTTTGTTTGGCATTAAGCTGTATTTTGACTTTACCGCCTTTTGCGGGGTTAAAAATTTGATTTCTGATATAAATTCCCATACTCCGCTGTACGGAGTTTCTCATCGGATTTGATATGCCGAGCGAAACTATGCCGTAATCGTTTCGGTAGCAGGGAGTCGGAGGAGGGTTGCTGCTGCTGCAAAGAGGTATATTCTCGCTGTTTGCGTCTTCATTTGAACGTATTTTGCCGAGAACTTGCAAGTAAATCAAATCATGACCGCTTGTATTAAAATCATTTTCAAATTCAACCTGTCCCGATATTTCATAGTTCAAGCCGTTTAGACTGCACGAATTTGACGTATTAAGCTTCAAATAAAAATTATCGTCGGTGCTGCCGTTATTTATAGGCTGCATATTCTCATCTAAAAGTCTCACGGAATTAAAAGCTTCCACGCTTTGAGGTATCCAATCGTCCAAATTCAAACCAGCAAGAATAGTGGTACTGCCACCAGCAGGAAGATTGCTTGCGATATTGCACGGCACTTTAAAATCAATAGTTGTGCCATTATCAAAGTTAGCGACATTAGGATCGAACCCGCCGACATTTGAGCCTTTTGTATAATTGAAAACCAGTTTATATTTGCCGGCGTCGGTTGGATAAGCGGTTACTTTTGGTCTGCCAGTATCACAGCGGGCATCTCCGGGATTTGTTGTACAAAATCCGTCCGCAGAATTAAAAGAGCATCTTTCGTCGGGGTCGGGAGGGACGCCAAGCGTATAAGAGGGATCGTCCGCGCAGCGCGAATCGTCCCGTCCTAAAATTATCGGCTGAGGATAAGCCGCGTAATCCGGTTTAAAAATGCCGAGTATATATCTGCCCGTGCCGCCGCTTGCAGTTTCCGGCACGGTATATTTAAGCTGAACATATTCGGAAGGAGTGGATTGATTCATTTGCCCTAACGTTCTCAAAGGATGTTGCAGGTCGACAACCGTTTTTAAATTTGCGTTTAGCAGAAGTAAAGCCAAAGGGTAATAAGTAGGAAAATTCGGTACTTGCGGCAGATAAAGCTTGGCCTCAAATTCCCCCGGCGGCAGAGAAATTGAATAATAATCGATATCGTTTATCGGATTAATACTTGCGGTAATTTCTTTTTGCGCTATCGAAGCAATGTCGATATCGGCCGCGCTGTCCGGCGAATTATTGGGCTCGTAAATATCGCCGGAAGGGGTAATGACATTATTGTATTTAATATTGTGGTTATCAAAAGCAGCCTCTATAGCTGCTACATTACTACCGCCATTTAAAACGTTGTCCGCGGCTATCATAGCATCGCGCATTTCAAGCAAAGAATCCGGAAAGAACATCAAAGCATTCCAAAGTATTTTATCCGTGGCTTGGCCGACGCTACCCGTACGCAAGTCCCATAAAGTGCGGCTTAGAACAAGACTATTGTTATAATGATTGCTAAAAGCGTTCTGTTCCCAGCGTACAGGATCAAAAATGCCCTCGGGACCGGTACCGGCAAGATCGCGCACGTTTGAATCGCCAAATACGTATACGCCTATTTTGCTTGTGTAAGGCGTAACGCCGTCAGTTTGTACCAGCGAAGACAAAGCAAAATAATCCGAAAGAGCTTCCGAAATGGCCGCGCCTTCGCCGAAATACATTATGGGCCATATTCTGTCCACAACCGCGTGAACGTATTCGTGGCGGACTATCGCGCTTTCCAAAGCGAAATTATAAAACTGACTGCCGGATTTCCTGCCCTGTCCAAACATTAAAACTTTGGCGTCGGTATCGTAAAAAGCGTTTGTCATACCGTTGCCTTGATAAGGCTGTCCATGCGCGTTTATAACTACGGGAAGCGGCGTGTCAAGATCTATATAAGGCAGATTTGAGCCGTTATTCGTATCCAGCTTATCAAAAAATTGGCGCATTTTATTTAAGTTATAAAAGGCATTTGCCGCGGGAGCGTTGTTGCTGTTTTGAGAAGTAACAATATGCGTTGTCCTTTTATTATACGAACTGTTAAAATCTTTTCTCACGCAAAATCTTGCGATATTTTCTATATCCGGCAAAGCTGCGGACGTTGCCGGCGGATATGTTTCAAGAGCATATTTCGCCGTTTGAGAAGCGGTCTCATTGGCTATTATAGGGCCTAAAAATGTGTTGCCGGGTTTGCCTATATATTTAGCCATAATCTGAGTAGGATTTTGTAAAATCGAAGTTTCCATTCTAAAAAAAGCTTTATTTGTTATAGTTCCGTAAATATCCATAACGCCGACATTGAAATTTTTAATTATGGGAGACGAAAGAGCATTATAATAATCGGAACCTATATCCGAACAGTCGGCATAAGTAGCAACGGTTAAATTTGCCGGCGTGACTGCTATCGTATCAATATTCAAATATGTGTCAACAGGCTCTTCATAGGGTGTTCCTGTGCCTCGCTCTATATAATATCCGGATAAATTGTTAGGGATGTTTGAAGCGATGTTTTGTTGGTCGGAAATATTAAAGTAGGGACCGGAAAAAGCGGCATATAAACGTTTTCTGTCGTCGGGCGTATCTCGCTGACCGTTTTCATTAGTTATATACGGGACAACGATTGGTAAAGACTGTGAAAAAACGTAAATGTACATATCTGAAAGAGGCTGTTGCGCGGGAGTAGCTCCAGTAAATTCCGGATAAACCGGGTTTAACTCGGCGGCAAAAGTATCTATTGCAAATCTTAAAGAACTTATTCTATTAAATATTGCGCCGTCGGACGCGCTTATAAAGTATATCCATTTGCCGGGTTCGCTCGGGCCGCCTTGAACTTCTATTTTCCATGCCAAAGACGGTTCTTTGTTTTCAGGATTTGGAGAAATTACAAGTTCGGCTTTGCCTGCAATTCCGCCGGCGTCAGAAGCCGCTATTGAAGAAACTTCGGCCGCAGTTTTCGAAGGCTTTATATCGATTTTAATATCCGGTATATAAGTTGATTGATAATTTAAAAGCGCGCCGCTGTTATCGACGTTTACTTTAACGTAAGCGGTTTCCACTTTTAAATTTTTATAATATTGATCAAAATAGAAATGCGAGCCCACGGTCGATTTGCGCTGCAATTTTAAACGCAGCTGCCGCCTGTCGACTCCCAGAAAATCCTTATTTGAGTTTAAAAAGGACAATGCCGCGCTCTCGGTCCTGCCGACGCGCAAATCCTTTCCGCCCGTAAGCGAGCGCGGAGCGCCGCTTTTACGGTTCATTCTTATATTCCACGTGGAGCGCGTTTTTTTATTGAATTTTTCAAGTTTATTAAAGGTTTCGGCAGGCAGAACTTCGGGCGTTTGCTTGCCCGAAGAATAAACTTTGCGAAAGCGCCCGTAATCTCGCGCCGCAGCTCGCTCGAACGGCGCCGCAAAAATAACTTGCTGAGAAAATAATATTAAAGAAAACAAAATTGAGAAATTCTTTTTTAACCGCAACCTCATTAAGTATGCCTCCCGGAATATTTTTGAGACTATATTTTTATAATACTAAATTTTATTATATAATACTTATAAGACATTTTAAATAGGAGGTTTTGTATGCCGTCAAGTTACTGGCTTATAGCAGGACTTTTGCTTCTGATAGGAGAAATTTTTACTTTGGATTTTTCCCTCAGCTGTTTCGGGCTGGCTTGTTTTGTCGCCGCGCTGGCAAGCGCTTTAGGGCTTGGGCTTCATTGGCAGCTTGGCATTTGCGCGGCAGTAATCGTTATTTTGTTTTTTACTTTAAGGCCGCTTGCTTTTAAATATTTTATTAAAGCAAAAAGTTACAAAAGCAACGTCGACGAATTTATAGGCAAAACCGCGTCCGTGTACGAAGTTGACATTGCGGACGCCAAAAAAGCCAAAGTAAAATTTGACGCCGACGAGTGGGCGGTAGCCGCCGACGAGCCGCTTAAAAACGGCGATATAGTAAAAATCTCAAAAATAGACGGAATAACGCTGATAGTAAATAAGGAGGAAAAATAAAATGGAAATAGGAACGGTAGTACTTATAGTGGTGCTGATTCTTGCCGTGTCTTTCTTTATAGTCGGCATAAGAATTGTAAAACAGGCGGAGGTAATGGTAATAGAAAGTCTCGGCCGCTACAGCAAGACGTTGACGGCGGGGCCGAATTTTATAATACCTTTCTACGATAAGCCGCGCGAAATGGAATGGAAGTACGCGCGAGATGTCGGCGGGAGAAACATTTCCTATATGGGAACCGTCGACCGCATAGACTTGAGAGAGACGGTTTACGATTTCCCAAGCCAAGCCGTTATCACAAAAGATAACGTAAGCATACAAATAAACGCTTTGATATATTTTCAAATTACAGACCCCAAAAAAGCCGTTTATGAAGTCGCTTCTTTGCCTACCGCTATTGAAAAACTTACCCAGACGACTTTGAGAAACGTTATCGGCGAGCTTGAACTTGACCAGACTTTAATCTCTCGCGAGACGATTAACACCAAACTGCGCACTATACTCGACGAGGCTTCAAACAAATGGGGAGTAAAAGTAAACCGCGTAGAGCTGCAGGATATTACGCCGCCGCGGGAAATTAAGGAAGCTATGGAAAAACAAATGAGAGCCGAACGCGATAAACGCGCCGCCATTTTGGAAGCCGAAGGTTTAAAACAGGCTCAAATTTTGAAAGCGGAAGGTTTTAAAGAATCCGAAATCAGAAAAGCCGAAGGCGAAAGACAGAGACAAATTCTTGAAGCCGACGGTATTGCCCAAGCTAAAATCAGAATGGCCGAAGGCGAAAAGCAATCCATAGCGCTGGTTGCCGATACGGTGAACGCTTATTCGAACCCCGCAAATTATCTCATTGCAATCAAATATATCGAAGCGTTGCAAAAGATGGTCGACGGCAAGGATAATAAACTCGTTTATATGCCTTACGAGGCCACCGGTATTTTGGGCGCGGTCGGCGCGGTTAAAGAAATAGTAAGCCAGCATCACAAAGCTCAAAAATAAACTTATCGTAATTGATATGTAAAGATTGATATGTGAAAATCGGCGTATAAAAAAGTGTAAGTTAAGTCTAAAAAAGGCCGCGCGTTTTAATTTAGCGCGGTCTTGTTGCTTGTAATGATTGCAGCTACGCCAAACATTGCCTTTAATTTGCGTGGATTTTTCATTCTTTCTTTTTACTAAAGGGGAGTAGTTCCCTCTTCATAAGCAAATTCCGACGGTGAGGGATTTGCCCTGTCTTTCCCTCTTACTTCATGACGGGAGAGGAGCTGGAGCGGGGGTGGAGTAAAAAAATATAAAAGGAAGCTTAAGAGATTTAAGAAATAAAATTGCAAAACATCAAACACGGCTAATATCAAATACCTATCGATATCTAACGCAGCGAAGTCATTATACTGAAAAAATTATATAATTTAAATAAATTAAAGCATTTTGACTCTCGTTTTTATTAAGGACTTAAAAATGTTTGAAAGAAAGAATATTGCGCTTATAATCGCTTGTCTTATATCGGTGTCAATAATAGGCTGGCTGATTTATGACGGCAAAGATAATTTTGTGAAAATATGGCGGGAAGTCAACACTTGGTATCTTGTGCTGGCCTGCGCCAGTTCCGCCGCGATTTACGTTTGCATGGGAATGTCTTTATGGGAAACGCTTAAGCTGCTTGGCACGCGCATTAATATAAGCGCGGCGGTCGGCATAGCCTTTGTGTCGACTACGGTAAATTATCTTGTGTCTTCGCTCGGCGTAAGCGGTTTTGCGCTGAGAGCGCATTTGCTTGGCAAACGCAAAGTTCCGCTGGGTATAAGCGTTATGGCAAGCATAGTTATAACGGTTCTTTTATATTTTGTGCTGATTATAATAATACTTTTGGGGACATTGCTTATGCTGCTTACAAAAGGAGCAAGCCCGGGGCAAATGATGCGTAATTTTATCGTCGTTATCGCTATTGCCGCTGCCGGCGCGCTGATAACGGCTTTTTTCCTTAATAATGAGTTTCGCTATAAAAGCATACGCAAAATGTTCTTGCTGATTAATAAAATTATTTATAAATTATTCGGCAAACTTATACCCAAAAATAATTATTCCGCTTTTGACAAACAATTTGACAACGGCATAAAAACGATACATAAAAATAAATCCAAACTTACGCGGGCGATAGTTTATATCTGCGGGGATTGGATTTTTACCATACTTATCTTGTATCTCGCTTTTTTGGCCGTCGGCATACAAATACCGATAGGCGTTTTGCTTGCCGGTTTTGCTTTAGGTATGGCAACGACGCTTATACCTATTCTTCCGGGCGGGCTTGGCGCTATGGAAATTGCAATGGCTTCCGTGTTTTCGCAAATGGGCGGCATCGAATGGGAAACCGCGCTTATGGCCGCTTTGATTTACAGAGTAGTTTATTATATTCTGCCCGGAATAATAAGCGTTATAGTTTACTGGGGGTTAAAGCTGTCCGAACCTTCGGTTATGACGACAAATAAAGCCCAAGATTACGTGATAAAAGAAGGCAAAAATTAATTTTTACTATTTTTAACAAAATTCTTACAAAAAGCAAAGCATTGCTCTTAAAAATGTGTATAAAAACACATTATTAGTCCCAAAGATGTGCTATTACTAACATGAAAGAGATCGTATAAAAAATCAAGCATAAAAGTGATTAACAAGGATAATTGGGCGGAATTTTTGATAGAATAAATTACATAAGAAGCAATAAATAAATTAAAAACCGAACATCGATTAAGAAATTCTGGGATTATCGCGCCGATAAAAACAAGTCAAAAGGAATCAAATGAAACAGAAAATTAAAGATTTTGCGCCGGATGTAAGCCAAAGCGCGTACGTGCATGAAACTGCGGTTTTAATAGGCAAAGTAGTTGTTGGGGAAAATGTTTCCGTGTGGCCTAATGCCGTTTTGCGGGCAGATATTGCGGAAATTAATATAGGCGCGCGCAGCAACGTGCAGGATAATGTCAGCGTACACGTCGATTATAACCGCCCCGCGCTTATCGGCGAGAGCGTAACCATAGGGCATAACGCCGTTGTGCACGGTACAAAAATCGGCGATAATACGCTTATCGGCATGGGCGCAATTGTTATGGAATGCGAAATTGGAAAAGATTGCATAGTCGGCGCGGGCGCTTTGATACCGGCGGGCAAGATTATACCCGACGGCAGTCTTGTTATAGGTTGTCCGGCGCGGGTTGTTAGGTCTTTAAGCGAGGACGAAAGAAAAACGCTCGCCGTGCACGCGCAAGAATATGTAAAATTAGCCGGAATTTTTAAAGAAACTGCCGAAAAGATTTGATTTTTTATATTTGCTCTTCGTCTTGCTAAAGCGCGCGTAAAATAAGGGAGAATTTAATTATGGCAAAAATACTT
>JAIRMX010000084.1 GCA_031258375.1 Elusimicrobiota bacterium
CTTTACGGCTTCGTTAATACGCTTCGTAGGCACGCCGTAAAGGGCGGCAAGGTCTCGGTCTAACATAACGTTTACGCCGCGAATATTAAAAACTTTATTTTGTATGTCGGCTTTTATGAGAGCTTTTGTCATAAAAATATTATAGCAAATGGCGTTTAATAAAAAAGCAAATCAAGCTCTTGCCCGCGCGGCGGCGATTATAATTCCCTTTTCATTATCAGAGCGTCGTCGATATTATTATAAAACTTTTCCCGCGCGGACACTTTTCTAAATAAATTTTTTTCATAAAGCAAAATCGCGGCCGTGTTTCTTACGCTGACTTCAAGAGTTATTTCCTTTACGTTTTTTTGCTTCAGCGCTTTGAGCGCGGCTTGAAGCAAAGCTTTTCCAAAGCCTTGCCTCAAAAAGTCGTTCGACACTGCAAAATTAGTGATTTCCGAAGAAGGAGGGACAAAACGGCAGCAAATGAAACCCGTAGCGGCGCCGCCGCGGCAAGATTTCAACACCAGAGCGGCGCCGTTTTTAATTTCAGCTTCAAAACCGGCCGGCGTCCAATGCGCGCTGGAAGAATTTTGCCCTGCAATGCGCGATAGAATTTGCGCGTCTTCTAAAGATGCCTTTTTAATCATTTGCCAAGCTCAAAACGCGCGGGCTTCAAATAAAGCGGCTGCAAAACTTCTTTTGAAGTTTGTTTGCAGTCGGGTTTAAAATTCAAAAGAGTTTTCGGCGAGATAATGTTTAAAGCGCGCGGCGCGTAAGTAAAACGCGGCGGGAGAAAATCCCGCAGAGGCGCGCCGTGCGCGCCGCGTCCTATTATAAACACCGGCCTGTTTTGCCCGTCAAGCAATGAAAACAATTCTTCCCCGCTGACCCACGCAGGCCCGCTAAATCCGTCGTAAATCCGAGCGAAATATTCATTTCGAAAAGCGTGCATGATAACGGCCGCAATACCGCGCGGATGCGCGGCCAGCCATTTTTTATAAGCCGCAGATTGCCGCGCCTGACATATTAAAACATCAAAAACGCTCGCGCTTGAAATTTCAACATGCGCAAATTCCTTAAGCATGGAAGCCAGCGTAAGCGAAATCCTTATGCCCGTAAATCTGCCCGGCCCTTTTATAAAAAAGAAACGGCCTATGTCTTTAAACGAGCAGCCGGCTTTATCCAAAAGTTTTTTTATTAGAGGAAACAAATATTCCTCTTGTTTTACGCCGGATTTTCGCGCGCAGTAAACCCGCCCGTTAAAGCCAAGCGCCATAACGAGCGGAACTGAAGAACTGTCCAAAGCTAAAATTATTTCTCTGTTTTTGCGCATAAAAAATTAATTATAACGGCTTAAATTATTTTCGACGTTTTTGCCGCCGCGCGAGATTTGCAAGCAGCGTTTCAAACTCGGCGCCGCGCGCGCTAAACTCTATTTCGCGCAAATCGCCGCGCTGGAGACTTATTTTAATTTCCAGCCTTTCGCGCGGAAAAAACTCCTCCGCGGCGTCAGGCCATTCCGCAAGTATGACGGCGTTTTCGTCCGAAAGCATTTCCTCAAAGCCCAGATTAAACATTTCCTCGCGGCGCAGTCTGAACAAATCTATATGATAAATGGAAATATTTTTGTTTTTATATTTTTTTATAAGGCTGAAACTCGCGCTTACCGGCGGACGCTTAAAACCGAAAAATTCCGCAATTGCGCCCACCATAACGGTTTTGCCGGCTCCTATCGGCCCGCGGAAAAATAAAATTTCTCCCCCTTTTAAAAAAGCCGCCGTATTATGCGCAAGCGCGCGAGTGTCCTCCGCCGAACCGGAGCGAAATATCAGTTTTTTCATAAAACTTTTTTAATGGACATCTCGCGCCCATTATAAAATAAATTTCCGCCTTCCCGAACGTCGGCTTTATGCGCGCCGTCTATAAGATAATAATATTTATATTCCCCCTGCGGCAAAACTACGGTTTTGGAAAATGCGCCCGATGAATCCTTTTTTAACTCGGCTTCCTGCGCGCCCCACATATTGAAATCCGCATGAAGCAATACGCTTTGCGCAGCCGGCGCGCTGACGCTGAAACGAACGGTTCGCAGCGCCATATCTTTAGGGTCGTGAAATCCCGTAAATTTTTTGGCGGAGAACGGCGCCTCTGCGGATTCGGCTTCTTTTGCGGCATAAACGCCGCCGGCAAAGCGTTTGCAGTCATATGCCGAGAAAAATAAACATATAGTCGCCGCGCAAAGCAGCATTGAATAGAAAATAACGAAAGAAACGCAAACGCCTTTATTTGCCATCTATAAATCCCCGCAGATAAAATTTTGCGCCCAGAGAGCGGGCGAGTTCCCGCATTTTGTCCGCGTCAATACCCTGTTTGTCCACTATAGAGACTTCGACTTCGTCTATTTTTTGCGCGCATAATTTTATAAAATCAAGCGCGCTTTGGTAGCCTTTCTCAACGTAGCGCGGCGCGGGACGGACCAAGGCGCGCCATTGCTCTTCATACGGAGAGTTAAGGCTTACGTTTACTTTATCTATTACTTTTGCCAGCCCGCCGGTAATATCCCGCCCGTAAACGAGATTTGCAAGACCTATGGTGTTAAGACGTATTTTAAACGCGGGCAATTTGCCTTTGGAAATTTTTTTCTTAAGTTCCAAAGCCGCTTCAAGCAAAACGTCAAGGCGCATGGTAGGTTCGCCGTAGCCGCAAAAAACGATTTCTTGCGCCGCAAATTCTTTAAGGTTCCTATAAATTTCGCCAAGCACGTCCTGCGCGGACGGCTCTTTGCCTTCAAGATTCAGATTATATCCTTCAAATTTCATAGCCAGAGGATTTTTAAGGCAGAAAACGCACGCATTAGGGCATCTGTTGGTAAGATTTATATAAAGCGCGTTTTTAAAACGGTAAACTATTTTTGCCTCTTTGTTCATAATAATTATTATAGCATTATGCCGCGCATATCAAAAATGATAAAATAGAAAAATGAACGCGATATTCGGGCTTTGCGCCGCGGCCGTTTTACTTTTGCTTCTGGATTTGCGCCTGCTGCGCCGCGCAAAAAGCGGCCTTGCGGTTTTGGCTTACGACAATATAGGAACCCCGCCGAAAAATTGCCGACTGAAACATTTATGGATAAGCGAAAAAAAATTTGAAAGACAAATTCTATTTCTTATCGGCAAAAAATTTAAGTTCATCTGCGCAAACGATTTGGAAAGAAACGATATTTCCGAAAACTCGGTTCTTATTACTTTTAACTGCGGTTACGAGAATTTTTATACAAACGCTTTGCCGATTTTGCGGGAATTTAAAATACGCCCTTTAGTTTTTTTGACGGCGGAAGGAATAGATTCTTATAATTTTTGGCATAATCCAAAAAACGGCCCGTGGCAGAATATGCTGAGCCGCGGACAGATAAAAGAATTGCAGATACATTCGCTGGCGGATTTCGGCTCAAACTGTCTTACGGATATAAATATGAGCGAAGCCAAAGCGGATATTGTTGAAAATCAAATCAAAGAAAGCGCGGCGCGCCTGCAAAAATTATATAAAATAAAACCCGATTTCTTTGCTTACCCGCAGGCTACTTCCGCCGTAACCGAAGTTATGCGCGCTCACGCTCAAGAGACTTAT
>JAIRMX010000108.1 GCA_031258375.1 Elusimicrobiota bacterium
TTAAGTCGGAAGAGAGATTTAATATAAGCCGTTTTAAAGCTGCTATTAAATCCCTCGCCGCTAAAGCGGCACTCCCTTTACAAAAGGGAGAAAAAAATAACGAGGTAAATTATGAAAAAGAAAAAAGGGTTCACGCTAATAGAATTGTTAGTCGTAGTTTTAATTATCGGCATTCTTGCCGCTATTGCTTTGCCGCAGTATCAGTTGGCGGTGCTTAAAACTAAATTGTCAACTCTGTTTGCGAACACAAAAGCTCTTGCGCAGGCCGAAGAGGAGTATTATCTGGTCAACAGCGAGTATACGGATAATTTTGACAATTTAATTATTTCGCTTAAAAATGTTCGGAGCGTTTCGGGCAATACTGCATATCTTAAAGACGGTTCTTCTTACAGATTGCTTATTGCCGGCCGGCATTCTGGTAAGAGAGTAATCGGTGTTCTGAGCAATAATGGCCCCGCCATACATTTTATTCTTAAACATTCTGACGCGCCTGATTCAATTGAGTGTTATACGCCCAAGGGCGACGCGCCGGCCAAAGATACTATATACGACAAGGCATGTATGGCTTTGGGCGGAGTATATTATGAATTTGGCGTCGACGGAACTGCCAGAGTGTATAAAATTAAGTAGCCTCTTTCTTTAGTTTTGATCTGTTTTCACGGCTTATTCAAGAATACAGGCAAAGAAGCATCACGCTCAAGACGCAATAGCCGGCGCCGTAATTTCCATATTTTACGGCCGGCTGTTAGTGAAAAAAGAAAATTCCATTCTGTTAGCCTTAGACGAGCAAACTATAAAAATAGGCTGTCGAAAAAGATTTTAATAAGCATAATCTAATTATGTATAATTTTATTTAGATGAAAAATAAAATTATTATAGCTTTGGACCAGGGAAGCTCGAGTTCGCGCGCGGCGGCCGTAAACGGCTCGGGAGTTGTAATACATAAAGAAAGCATTCCCGTAAATTTTAACGTTAACGGCGTAAAATGCGAATGCGACGCGCGCGATATTTTGAAATCGCAGCTTCAATCTTTGGATAAAACTATAGCCGCGCTGCCGGAAAATTCCGAAATAATATCTATAGCCGTATGCGCGCAGCGCTCAACAATAGTTTTATGGGACAAAATTACAGGCTCTGCGCTATGTCCGGCTTTAAGCTGGCTTGACGGACGGGCAGCAGCCCAAGCTGAATTAAACCCAATGACGCAGGAGGAAATACATTCGCGCAGCGGTCTCTATAAAACGCCTTATTATTCGGCTCCGAAAATAAAATGGTGCCTGCAAAACTATTCCGACGTAAAACAAGCCGCGCGCAAAGGCCGCCTCATGGCGGGGCCGGTTGCAACTTGGCTTATTTGGAATATGACTAAAGGCAAGGTTTTCGCGACGGATATTACCAATGCGCAGCGCACTCTATTATTTAATATAAAAACAATGTCTTGGGACGACGAAATTCTGAAATCGTTCGATATTCCTAAAAATATTCTGCCGCAAGTAATATCCAGCGCGGCGGATTTCGGATTTTATAAAAATATTCCTATAACTGTTTGCGTCGGCGACCAGCAGGCCGCTTGCGCAGCGACGGGATTGCTTAAAAAAGGAGATTGCGCCATAAACTACGGCACCGGAGCTTTCGTGCTTCTGAATATAGGCGCAAATTATGCGGATATCGCGGGCATTTTAACGTCCGTCTCTTATAACTCGCAAAATAGACAGGCGGACTTTATTTTAGAAGGGCCTATAAATACCGCTGCTTCTCTATTTACGTGGCTTCAAACAATAGGTCTTGATTTTGATATTCAAGATATGGATAAGATTTATGCGAACTCCAAAGAGCCGGCTCAGATTTTCCCCGCTTTGGGGGGCATAGGCGCGCCGATTTGGAATTTTAAATTAACGCCGGTAATATACGGCCTTAAACCAAACACGACAAAAAACGACATCATTGCGGGCGCGCTGCGGGGGCTGGCGTTTTTAACGGCCGATATAATAAATTATATTTCAAAATCGGGTTTTAACACTTACCGCGTGCAGGCTTCGGGCGGCTTATCGGCGAGCGGGGCATTGCTCAAATTTCAAAGCGACATTCTGCAATGCCCGATAATCCGCGCAAAAGAAACCGAAAGCGGAGCGTTAGGCGCGGCGTATATCGCGGCTGAAAATCTGAATATGGATACTTCCAAATGGGAAACGTTTAAAAATTACGAAGTTTTTGAGCCGTCAGTCAGCCAACGGGAAGCCGCCGCTAAACATTCCAACTGGCGGCAATTTGCCGACTGGGCTCTTAAACAACCGCTTTGATTAGATAATTTATGAAAGAACTAAAATTTAACTCCATATTAAACGATATTAACAACTTGCTTTGCGATATTAAGCTTTTCTTGTTTATCTTATTGGTTTTGTGTGTTTTTAGAGCCGCGTTTTTGGCTGTTTTTAACTCCTCTCTATCAGGCGTGCCCGCGCGGAACATAATATTAGCGATGTTTTTTGGCATGAGAATAAGTCTTAAAACCGCCGGCGCTTTTATTTTGCCGTCTTTTGCAGTAACGATTGCCGCGGTTATTTTCAGCAAATTAAATACCCGTAAAATAAAATTTTATATAGGTTGTTTTGAAATTTCCCTGCTCTCTTTGCTGTTTCAGGCCAGAATACCTTATTATAAAGAATTTGCAAATGCTTTTGACGCTTTCATATTTAATACTTTTAAGGACGATGTTCTAGCAATAGCTGATACGGCTATAAAACAGTATAACGCTCCGTTGAGAATTATATTTGCCGCAGTTATCGCGGCAATTCTATGCCTTATATGGTGCGTATTTTTAAGAACGGAAATAATCGCTCCGGCCTTCAAAAATAAATACAAAAAAACTATTCTTTCCGTTTTAATTTGCCTTTTTATCATATCGGCGCCGTTTGTAAGGCACGGCGGAAGTTTTGGTTACAACGGTTCCATTTACTGGAAAAATGCCGCAAGGCTAAATCTTCATATATTAAACGAAGCCATAGTTGACGATATACAGGCATTATACAGAGCCCGCAAGCTGTATAAAACTTTATCTGCCGGCAATACCGCCAATTCGGAAGAAATAAAAAAACACGCGCAAATTTTAACTGGAAATCCGTACGATTATAATTCCATAGAGCCGCTGCTGCAAAGAACCGCAGCGGGAGCAAAAATAAAAAAACCAAAACACATATTTCTAATTATTGCGGAAACATATATGCTGTGGCCCATGCTGCCGCAATATTCCGCCTTAGGCATCGCCGACGGCCTTAAAAATATCGCATCGGAAAATAACGCCGTGTTTATAAAAAGCTTTTTGCCGGCCGGCAACGGCACTATGTTTGCGCTGACAAGCACGGTTCTAGGCTTGCCTGAAGTGGGGGCTTATCCCGGCAACAGGGAAACAACCAAAAGCGAATATGAAACGTCAATAGCGAAAATAATGAAAGATTTAGGATACGGCGTTAATTTCTTTTACGGCGGTTTTTCTTCTTGGGAAAATATAGGCGCTTTTATGACAAATCAGGGTTTTCAGAACAGCAAATATGTTTATGATTTTAATTCGCCGTCTAAAAACGCTTGGGGAGCGGAGGACAGATATTTTTTTGAAGGCGTCAAAGAAATGATTAGCGACGCTTCCCCGTCCTTTAATGTGATTTTGACAAGCTCCAACCATCCGCCGTTGACAGTTGATATGGACAACGAGCCGGATATTAAAACCAAAAAGCAATTTAAACACATTATCGACACAGACGACGATATGCTTTCAAAACTACAGCATTTCGAATACGCCGACAAATACATGGCAAAATTTATAAAAGACGCTTATGAAAAATTCCCCGGCAGTATTTTTATAGTAGTGGGCGACCATGCGCAAAGGTGGCATATAAATCCTCAGGCCGGAGATTACGAAAAAACCGCCGTGCCTTTTGTTCTTTACGGATACGGAATATCCAAGAAACTTGTTGAAGCTTCGTCCGCAGGCTCGCATACGGATTTAGCGTCGGTGCTTACTGAGCTGATAGCGCCGAAAGGTTTCAAATATTATGCGCTGGGGCAGGATTTTCTCTCGCGCAAAAATGTGGCAATACATCATGTTTTTTGGACCGACGGCAAAATTTTATATTCCACAAACGACAATTCTTTTGAGTTATTGGAAGGCGCAGACGGCGGCGCGCCTTCTCAAGAATATACGCAAGAAATAAATGAGCGCGTGAAAGCTTTAAAAGCCGTAGCTTCCTACAGGATTATAAAAGGTTTGGAGTTAAAATAAATAATGTTCAAATTCAAATTTAAAACTAAAATTTCTTTAAAAATTTTTCTTGCTTTTATAGGCATTTTTATAACTTTCAGATCTGCTTTGCTTTTAAGTTGTCATGACGTTTTTAAAACTTTACCGCTAAAAACGATTATTTTTTGTTTTGCCAACGGCATTAGATTTGATCTTGCGATAATTGCCACTTTTGTTATGCCGTTCGTTTTTCTTTTGAATTTGCCGCTTTACTCGCGCAAATGGATAAAAACGATTATATTTGCAACGGTTAC
>JAIRMX010000110.1 GCA_031258375.1 Elusimicrobiota bacterium
TTAAGTCGGAAGAGAGATTTAATATAAGCCGTTTTAAAGCTGCTATTAAATCCCTCGCCGCTAAAGCGGCACTCCCTTTACAAAAGGGAGAAAAAAATAACGAGGTAAATTATGAAAAACATAAAAGGATTCACACTAATAGAATTATTAGTTGTCGTATTAATCATCGGCATTCTTGCCGCAATAGCATTGCCTAAATATCAAAAAGCTGTGGAAAAAACGCACGCAATTCGCCTTATTACTGCGGCTTCATCTTTAAAGTCTTCTTTAGAGAGATATTATCTTGTTAATGGTCAATATCCTAGATTTTGGGCACAATTAGATATAGAATACGCCGACTGTACGGAAAGTACATCCGCTTATTATATGCTCTGGTGTCCCAAGTTCTCTGCGGATTTAAATACTAATCCATATGCCTCAAATGATAAAATTGGCAGTGCTAAATTTTTTGTAAATTTTTCGATAATTTTGTATAATTCAAATTAATATTAATCAAAATAGGTAATAAGGATAATTATGATTTTAGATACTTTTAAGTACACTTTAAAAACTTTTGTGCCGATTTTAATATCGCAAATTATATTAGGCGCGGCCATAATCGTATTTTTTTGCTTCATTTATGCCTTTAGGGGCATTTTTGCTTTTCTTATGTTTAAACCCATTCTCGTGGCAATATTGGTGGCTTTGTTTTTGATTGTTATTTATTATCTGGATACGGTTATTTCTTATTCCATCATTGAAGATAAAATTGATTGGGGCAAAGTTGACTATACCGCCATTTTTGGCCGTATTATGGACAGATTATTAGCATATTTAGGATTTATCATTTTGTTAATTCCGATTTTCTTTATTTCAAGGTTGCCTGTCGTTAGCATTATATTTTTGTTTATGCCATTTCTTCTGCCTTATTTGTTTTTTTATACTCCGTTTTTAATATTGAGAGATGTCGGGCCTATAGACGCTATTTTCTATTCGTTTAATCTGGCAAATGGGAATTATTTGTATATACTGCTGAGGATTTTATTATTTACAGGCGTTGTGTTTTGCTTAAGTTTGCCTTTCGGTTTAATATTTTTTCTAGCTTCAATTGTCTCCCCTGAGATAATGCAACAATTGCGCTCAAACGACATTAAAATTATTATTGCGGCTGCAAAAAGCCCTGAATTTATTTTCGCGGTTATAATATGTTTGTTGTTTAATCGTTTCATCGCGACATTTGCCAAGAATTTTATTATAGTTTTATTCAAAACGCTTGAAGGCACAATGAATAAGCGCCACGACGAAGACGTTGATATAACTATCGAAGACATTATCGTGCCGCCTTCTTTTGGCGCGGAAAAACCAAACGACGGCAAACCCGACAACGCGACGCATTCTTCTAACGGCGGTATGCCGTCGATATAAGTCAAATAACGAGAGAATTCAATATGAAAAAAGTTCTACTGTTTTTAATTATCCTCGCCGCATTTGTAGGGTATTGGGACAGGGATAATATCAAAATGCAAATATCTACCGCGCTGGGCAAACCGATGAAAATTGCAAGAGGGCAAACGACCAATGAAAATTTCAAAAGAGCGATTGAGGAACATAAGCCTGTTATAATATACTTCGGGCTTTACTACGAATCCCACCCGGATTGGAATCCTTTGAGAGCCAGAAACGCGTATTTCTTTCTGAAGTTTTTAGATTCTTATAAAGATAAAGACAAAGCGATTATTATTGATGCCAAAAGCGGCATATCTTACAGATCTCGCGACGATTATGCTTATCGAATAATGAACCTTTTTGCGAAGCAAAAGAGCCGCGTGATTATTTTTAACCCGAGCAAATCAAATACCGACACGTTATATTTTGCCAAAGTATTTAAAGGTATCGAAACCCCGGATATAAAAGATCTTTTTGCCACTGTCAAAGAAGAATTCGAACCGGCGTTTGGCCCGATAGATTTTGATTACAAAAAATTAATCAGGCAAAACAGCGTCTTCTCGCAGTTTAACAAGGCGGCGGCGCAAAAAGGCAAAATCGTCCTTATGAATTTTGAACAAGCCTGCCCGGCGGGACAGCAATATAAAAACGATATTGTAAAACTTGCAAAAGATAAGCCTAATGTGCTTGTAATGGACAGCATAATAAACCGATTTGAAGACCCTGCCGCCGAAGCGTGGGCGTCTTGCAAAGAATCTTTTATCTGCGTTTACGATACCGCCGCAAAGAGCGGCCAGCCCGCAAATCCGCCGCAAACCCGGCGAGAATTTGATGAGTGGCTTAGCAATATTTAATATTTATATCGTAGAAATGTATTCAAAATTCCCGCGAATATGAGCGAAAAATTAAGAAGCAATCAAGAGGTACAGATACGCGCCATAATTCAAATTTCGACAACAAAGCGAACGTGAAAGTTCCGGCATTGATGATACCGCGCTTGGCGTGAGATATACTTTCCAATAAAAATCATACCTTCAAAATCAGCAAAAACCTTCTTTTTGTTAAGAAGGTTTTTTGTAGCCTGCCGATAATAATGATAAAATTATTTTAATGGATACTAATATGAACACTAACTTACTTAAAGAAGTTCTAAAGCATCAGGTATATCCCGCGATGGGCTGCACCGAGCCGGTCTCCGTCGCGCTTTGCGCCGCGACAGCGGCGGCGCAGGCAAAAGGCAAAATCGTAAAAGCCGCGTTTTATGCCGATGCCGGCACGTTTAAGAACGGGCTTGGCGTGCGAATACCAAATACCAACGGCGAAAAGGGCAATTTGCTTGCCGCGGCCGTAGGCTTATTGACGGCAAAACCGGAGCTTGGCATGGAGATACTAAGCGCGTGTACTCCGGCAATTTTAAAGCGCGCAAAAGCCATGATAGCCAAAAAAGCCGTACAAATAAAAGTAATATCCAAAAAGGGTTTTTATATTGAAGCAAATATTGAAACCGATAAAAAAGAAAATATCAAATGTATAATAAGCGGCAGCCATACTTCGGTTGCGCTGCTTGAGAAAAACGGTAAAATTTTGAAAGAATCAAAAAATATTTCAAAAAAAGATTGCGCGGCTTTTAAAATAAAACTTGCAAAAACTTCTCTGAAAAATCTGATAAAGGAAGCGCAAAAAGCTGATAAAAAAGATTTGCAATACATAAAAAAAGGCGCGCTTATGAACTTGGCCGCGTCCGCCAGCGCGGGCAAACTTAAAAAAGTCGGTTTTTATCTTGAAAAACTTGTGGAAAACGATATGCTGGATAATAACATCGTCAATTCTTCAAAAATTTTGGCCGCGCGCGCTGCCGACGCGAGAATGGACGGCCTGCCTATACCGGTTATGAGCAGCGGGGAATCCGGCAATCAGGGCATAGTGGCAATACTTGTGCCCTACCACGTAGGCAAAAAGAATAAAGTTAAAGAAAAAATAATTTTACAAAGTATAGCGCTTTCGCATTTGTTAAACGGATACGTAAAATGTTTTACCGGCGGGCTTTCGCCTATTTGCGGCTGCGCTATTGCGGCCGGCGTAGGCGCCGCGGCCGCGCTTGTCTATCAGAAAAACGGTCCGGACATTAAAGGCATTACTCTGGCAATTAACAATATCATAAGCGATATAGGCGGTATGCTTTGCGACGGAGCAAAAAGCGGCTGCGCTTTAAAAGTGGCTAGTTCGGTGGACAGCGCGCTGCGCGCCGCTTTTATGGGCATTCGTCATTACGGCATTACCGAAACCGAAGGTTTCGTCGGGCGCACGGCCGAAGAAACTATACAAAACTTAAGCCGCATATCAAACATAGGTATGAACGCCGTCGACAGTTGTATAGTAGGCATAATGCAGGATAAGATAAGCTAGAGATATCTTGCTATATGTTTATTATTCCGGCGGGGAACAGTTATTATTGGTGATAAAAGATCGCTTATGCTGCGTAAAAAAATATTGGT
>JAIRMX010000146.1 GCA_031258375.1 Elusimicrobiota bacterium
AGCACAGCACAGCACAGCACAGCACAGCACAGCACAGCACAGCACAGCACAGCACAGCACAGCACAGCACAGCACAGCACAGCACAGCACAGCAACTCTAATCGTTCTTTAAATGAACAAACTGAAATACTTGCTTTTGCAGAAAAAACAAAATCAACTCCCCAACTCATATCCATAATAATTCCGTCATTTAACGGCAAACATCATCTAAAGGATCGTCTGCCTTCCGTAGTATTGGCCTGCAAACAAAGCCCTATACCTACAGAGATCATAGTAGTCGACGATAACTCTGAGGACGATACTTTAAATTTTTTAAAAGAAGAATTTAAGGGCAATATAAAATCTTTTAAAAATCCGCAAAAAGGCGCGTGTTCGGCAAGAAATCACGGCGTTTTGCAGAGCAAAGGCGATATTTTGTTTTTTATAGATAATGACGTCTATCTGGATGAGAATTTTTTTAAAACGGCAATGCCTTATTTATCGCCGGATATGTTCTGCGCGGCATGCGCGGGATATAAAGCGGTAAATCCAAAAGAACAATTGGACGGAATAAAACTTATAAATTGGAAACGCGGATTTTTTAGATTTACTAACAATATTTATAACAAAGACTTAAAACCCGCAGATAAATATTTGTCCTATGGGGTTCAAGGAGCATATTTTTTTATAGAAAGAAGAAAATTTGAGCAGCTAAACGGTTTTGATACTTTGCTTGATCCATACGGACTAGAAGAGACGGATTTAACGTACAGAGGATTAAAAAGAGGCTGGGAAATAGAGTATATAAAAAATGTCCGCCCGCTTCATAAGTGCGGGGGAACAATAGCAAGCAAAACCAATAAAAGGACAAGAAAGCTTTTTGAGAGGAATAGGATGTTGTTCATTTGGAAGAACACTCATAGTAAAGCATTATTATTAAACCACCTTTTATGGTTATGGCGCAGTCCGTATCAAGTTTTACAACTTTTAAAAATATTAAAAAAAATAAAAACAAAAAGAATAGAGCAAATACCTTTTATTAGCAAAACAGACAAACAAATTTTAAAGGAATGTGCAGAATACGCGTTAAGCATAAAAGAATAAATATGGGAACCCCGCTAATCTCAATAATCATACCTGTTTATAATGTTGAAAAATATTTATCCCGGTGTTTGGACAGCGTTATAAACCAGACCTATAAGAATTTAGAAATAATTTGTATTAATGACGGCAGCCATGACAACAGTAAAACAATACTTGAAGAATACCAAAAGAGAGACCCGAGAATAAAAATAATAAGGCAGGAAAATAAAGGAGTATCTTCCGCAAGGAACACGGGGTTAAATATATGCAAAGGCGACTATATAGGGTTCGTAGATTCAGATGATCATACCGCCCTTGATTTTTATGACAAGCTGCTTACTGCCGCGTTAAATACCAGTTCGGATATGGTTATAGGAAATAAAGAGCATATTGGCTTTCCGGGAGCAAAAATATATCCGTCTTCCCGTAAAGGCATAGCAGTAGGCTTATTAGAAAAATTACAAAAAACTGATAAAGAAGCGGTAGTTTGCGATACATTGTTTCACCGTACCTTGATAAAAGATAATAAAATTAATTTTAACCAGCATATTTCCTACGGGGAAGACCAGCTTTTTGGGATTATAGCGTTATATTACGCCAATAAGATTGCTTATGTAAAAGAGGCCTATTACTATTATGTCAAAAATAATTTATCCGCTTGCCATAACCAAGATAAAGAATTATTCAACAAAGAACACTCTTTACTTGCCATAAAAGCTGTAATTGATTTTATTTACTCTAAAACGGAAGACAAAAAAATCCGTAAGCAGATTTGGAGATATATGGATAGAAATATGGGATTGAGCAGTCTAATCAAGTATAAAAAATATCCAAAGGAAGATAAAATAAGAATATTGGGCGAAGAGTTTTATCGTAAAGCAAAGCAAATGAGATTTTGGAAGAAGCTGCGCAAAATTTTCTATGACAATAGAATAAGCAGCAAAGGTTATCACAAAATAGAAATTTTAGGCATACCAATTTGGAGTAAAAAAATAAAAAGATTAACAAAATTAAATCGGAACAAGTTAACAAATTTGTGAAAAATTAAAAAACGGTATTTCCGTTTAATATAAAATGAAGAAACGAATATTTACTTTTTGGGAACCACAAGAAAATATTCCGGGTTATATAAGTTTATGTATGCAGACTTGGAAAAAGTTTCTTGCGGATTATGAAGTCATACTTTGTGACTATAGCAATATTTCCGCTTATTTGGATAAAAAAATAATAAGCAAGATACTATGCAAAAAAATGTCACTGCCTATGCAAGCTGATGCTTTGCGCGCCGCACTGATAAACAAATATGGCGGAATATGGATGGATGCGGACACCATTATAACATCTGCCGACTTTTTAAAATACGCAAATGGCAGCGATGTAGTTATGATTGGGCGGATCTCTGAAGGTTTACATGGCGCGTTCATATATGCGACGAAACCGAAAACTGAATTTATGAGTAAATGGTTTAGTGAACTGCCGCATCGCGTTTTCAAATACCGCATTCTTAAAAAGTTTAAGTTTGTAAGATATTTATTCAAAAAAGAATGGCGTGCTGCGGAAAAGTGGGATTATTTATTGAATTCAATTATTAATCCGCTGGCGGAAAAAATGAATCCACCGTTATTCTCGTGTATTGACAAATACGCCATTTGTGCGTTCCCAGAATATTTTCTCGATAAAAATAAAGACAATATTGCTAAAGAGAAATTGTATCAAGATTTCTATTTTAAAAATGGTAATGCAGAAGAAGAAATATTAAGCAAGTCAAAAGGAATTGTTTTACTACATAATTCTTGGACTCCGGAAAATTACAAAAAAATGAAGTCTGATGAGTTTTTGCGCCAAGATATTTTGCTTGCGGATTTATTAAGGACTTTATCGCAATGATAAAAATAATTGCAAAAATTATTTGTTTAGCAATTCCTTTTAAAAAGTTGCGTCGTACTGTGCGGAAAAATTTGACTAAGTTTATGACCGATAAAATGGTTGATTGCGGCAAGATTTACTATTTAAGAGATTTAATGATTCCGGAATTTGCGCCGTTAAATACGTTGATAAAGCCGGATAGCCGTGTTTTAATAATAGCGCCACATCCTGATGACGAGACAATCGGCTGCGGCGGGATAATGGCAAAATATGCAAAGAGTTGTGATTGTCTGTGTGTAAACTCATCCGGATTCAAATGCGAGTCTGATACAAAATCGTGTGAAGAAATTGTAAATGAAAGAATTATAGAATTTAACAAAGTGATGGATTATTTCGGTATTCGCCGTCGTTGGATTTTCAAGATTTTTGGAAAGCCGCCGCATTTTGATAAAATAATGGCGAAAGAGCAAAAATATCTGTCTACTGTCAATTTTAGAGAATATACACATATTTTTGTACCGGACAGATTGGACGGGCATCGCGAACATCAATTCTTAACCAAAAGTTTATTCTAAAAAAGCAAGGATACAATAAAAAAACTGTCGTTTGTTATTACAACGTTTGGGGAACAATCACTCAGCCGAATTACTTTGAAGATATAACAGAATACCAGTATAAGAAAAACGCGGCGTTGCTGCTATACGTCAGCCGTATGCAAACAGAAGATAATTATGCAAAGCGCATTGCAGGTTTGAATTATTTTTATGGGCTTCTTATTGGAACAAAGTATGCCGAGTCATTTCGTTGTGAACCTATAGAGAGCTATCTTGCATATCAAGATAACAAAAACTGGGCGAGGTATAAATGATAACTCTAATAACAACCGATAAGAATAAAATTTTAAGGGATAGAATCAATCCGAATGAGATTTATAATCGTTTTGATTTGCTGTGTATCGGACACAATCCAGTATTCTCTCAGGAGGTCATTATTCATGGTGAAATTCCACCTTACGCTATTGCCGGCGGCAATCCTGTGAAAGTTTTTAAATATCGGGACATCAAACATTATAAGAAATTAAAACAACTTGGGAAATTTAACTGATGAGAAAAATCTTAGCTAAATTAATATCCTCTTTTATACCCGTTCGCAAGTGGAGATATAAAACCCGTGCTTTCATTATGGGTGACTTTATACCTTTATTTATAATCAAAGCTAGATACCGTCGGAAAATCAAAGAGTTGAAGTCAAAACAAATAATAAATATTGCTTTCTTCATATGGGAAAATCAAAAATGGAATGGCGATGCGCTTTATAAAAAATTTATGACAGACAAGCGTTTTAATCCTAAAGCATATATTTTGCACAATAATTTAGATACTAAGGCGGATGAAGATAATTTGGAGTTTTTTAAACAACGCGACTATAACTCTGTGAATGCAACAGATAACAACTTAAGCCGGTATGAATTTGACATAATATTCTATCAACAGGCTTGGTTTGTATTGTCAGACACCTCACTTTCCCCCGCCAAAATGTCAAAATACGCGCTTTGTTTATACTATCATTATGCAATATCAGACACAACCGTATTTCCAAATATTTGGAAATCTTGCGAATATTTTTTTCAGTCTATTTATGCTTATTTTGTGTTTAATGAGGAAATCCGTAAACAGAGTTTAGAAAACGCAATCGCTACAGGCCACCCTAAACTTGACATTTATTCTTCTCCCGTTAAAACTAGTATTTGGAAAACTAAAAAATTTAAGATAATATATGCGCCGCATCATAGTTTCGAAAAGGGTTCCTTAGAATGGGCGACATTTTGCTGGAACGGGTATGAAATTCTAGAACTTGCGCAAAAAAATCAACAATCAACGGAATGGATTTTTAAGCCGCATCCATCTTTCAAAAGGCATGCTTTACTTGCAAAAATTATGACTGAGCAAGAAATAGACGAATATTTTTCCAGCTGGGTAAAAGTAGGGCAAATTTATGATATGGGAGATTATTTTGATATGTTTCGCACAAGCGATATGTTGATAACGGACTGCGGCTCATTTCTTACTGAATATCTGCCGACTGAAAACCCCGTATTACATTTATTAAACTCGGATAAACAGATATTCAGCCGACTAGAAAGGAGATCTTCCGAACACTATTACAAAATTCATAATTTACAAGAATTAAACCAAATGTTTGATACGCTTGTTAGAAAGAAACGCGACTCTTTGAGACCAGAACGATTAAAAGATATAAAAAATATTTTCAGTTCTGGATTTAATGCTACCGATAATATATATAAATACGTCAAAAGTCTAGCAAAGGAAAACAAATGAAAAAAGTTCTTACATTCGGCGTTTTTGATTTTTTCCATTTAGGACACTTACGTTTATTTAAAAACATACTCAAAATGGGGGGGGGGGGGGTATATTTAATTGTAGCTGTTCAACAAGATAATTGCATTAAAAAATATAAGCCTGATACGAGGGTTTTATATTCAACACAAGAAAGAATTGAGATTTTAAAATCAATAAGAGAAATTGACGAAGTTATCGTTTATACATTTGTAGACGAAAGCATAAAACACATTGATTTTGACATTCTGGCAATCGGATCAGACCAAACAAACCCTT
>JAIRMX010000158.1 GCA_031258375.1 Elusimicrobiota bacterium
CGAGAAAACCGTTTCGCGAAATTCAGGAGAAATTGGAAGAAAAAGGCTTATTCGGCTGGACTTTGGCAAATTTCCCCACGGATGGCATGGCCAAACAGGCGGGCATAAATTTGAAGACTTATGAAGAGCAAATAAACAAAGCCTGTTTTTTAAATGAGAAAGACCCGGTAAAAAAATTCGGCGAAGTTTTAATGCAAATACGCGAAGTCTGCAAGCGTTTGAGCGCGCTGCCGATATCTACGCTGAGAACGCGCTCAAAAGATATGGATTTTGAAATTCTACTCGGCGAAAAGCGGAAATTTATAGGCGGCAGCGGATGCAACGTGCCGTCTTTTGAAATTTTTACTTCGCCGGACTGGCGACAAACAAAAGGCGTTTATTACGGCGATTTGCCGTCCTTTAGAAACGGCAATATTATCGAAGGAATAAAACTTGAGTTTAAAGACGGGCGCGTAATATCCGCCAAAGCCAAGCGGGGAGAAAACTTCCTTAAAAAAATGCTCGCAATGGACGGCGGCGCGGCGCAAATAGGAGAGTTTTCTCTTACGGATATTCGCTTTTCAAAAATAGATCGTTTTATGGCGGACACGCTTTACGATGAAAACTTCGGCGGCGCGTACGGCAATTGCCACATTGCGCTAGGCAGCAGCTACAGCGATACCTACGACGGGGATTTGACTAAATTTGCCGATAATATGAAAAAGAAACTGGGCTTTAATAGCTCGGCCTTGCATTGGGATTTAATAAATACTCAAGATAAACTCGTTACCGCCAAACTCAAAGGCGGCAAACATTTGACAATATATGAAAAAGGCAAATTTGCGATATAAAAAGTGTTAGAGTTCAATAGAAATGAGAAAGATTGATAAAATCATTAGGGCTAAAAGGAGACCTTTATTATCAATTAGATTTCCATGCGGCCTAATCTTAATTATAGTATTTTTGCCACTTATCTATTTCAATGTTTAAAATATTTTTATCATTAGGCAATTCATATATTTAAGCAGATAAAACTCGTCCTGCCAAGTCTGATTTACTCTTTCAACTCCTCCGTTAAGCTTTGGACTTCTTGGCGGCAATATAAACAGCTTTATGTTCTTCTCTTTAACAAGCCTGTTCAAAATATAATCTGAACTCTCTTCCTCCGTTTGTTTGTATCTCTCTTTTATTTTCTCATTTCTCCCTGAAATTCTCATATGTATCTGAACTTGAACATTTTTATTGTAATAAAATTATTTTTTTGCTATTCTATATTTAATAAAGAAACAGAAAAATAAATTTGTGAAAAACTTTTTAATTAATCTTTTGTTTTAACTTTTTGATAAAAAGTAAAAGGAGTCAAAAAATATGAAAATATTTAATCAAACCAACAGCAGTAAAAATATATTAAATAAAACGGTTGATACTTTAGATAATTCTGCCATAAATAAACCCCAAATATATCCCCCCCCCCCCCCCCCGCATTATCCTCTAAGAATTACGGGCTTTACTCTTATTGAACTTCTCGTTGTTGTCATTATAATCGGCATTCTTGCCGCTATTGCATTGCCGCAGTATCAAAAGGCCGTTTATAAATCCAAAATTAGCGGGCTGCTTGTAGATATAAAAGCTGTTGCTGACGCACAGAAAATATATTTTTTGGAAAAAGGGGAATATGCTCTTTCTTTTTCTGACCTTATTATCGAATTTCCTTCGTACAACGCATTCGAGGCTTCGCGTATGAGAGGAAAAGATTTTGACATAGGTTTGCAAAAGCTTGAAAATGGGGATATTTATCTGTCAAGCGGAGGATACAACAACGGTTGCCGCACGGAATTTTGGGGAAATAGTTGCTTTATTCTTTATTACAATTTTGCAAAAGACGACCTTTTTTGCGTAAACGGTCTCACAACGCCGCTGACAAAAAGCTGTAATTATATTGGCTTTACACGAACTGACGGCGGAAACTGCCGCTGGAACCCTTGCTACAGAATGTAACATATTTTTTATGTGCGTGCCGCTTTTTTAAAATAAGCATATGGTTCAATTTCCTTATTTTTGCAACACAAAAAAGGCTCCTATTTCTAGGAGCTTTTTTAAATGGAGCGGGCAAAGGGAAGCGAACCCTCGTCCAACATTAATAAGGTTATTACACTCCATTACAAGCAAAAGCAAGCAGCATCGGCACAGCTTAAATATTCGCCAGCATAGGACAAAACGCTTAACGAAAATTTTAAAGGTTATATCGCCTTACGCGCGGCGCAAATAGGCCAGTTTTATCTTATGGATATTCGCTTTTCAAAAATGGATGTTTTATGGCAGATATGAAAAAGGCAAATTTGCGATATAAAAAGCCAATGAAAGGTTATATATTTTTGTATAATGTAAATGTATTTATTTAATGTATAATTAAATATAAAAAGTATATAGGAGATAAAAAATGCAAAGTAATCCGTTTGATAGAAATTTGTCTAAAATAATATTACCGATTATAACGATTTTAATTGTTATAGTTTTGCTTTCGGGTTCTTTCTTTACCGTATCTGCGGGGACTTCCGCCATAAAATTACGTTTTGGCAAAGTAGTGGCTTCTTACGAGGAAGGCTTCCACTTTAAAATCCCGTTTGTGGATAAAATAGAAAAATTTTCCATTCGAATTAAAAAAAATGTTATCGCTACCGAAGCGTTTTCAAGGGATTTGCAAACCGTAAAAGTAGGCATTGCGGTAAATCATAGGATACAAGCCAATACCGTTATAGCCATATATAGAAATCTCGGCGCAGATTACGTAGCAACAGTTTTAACGCCTATGGTAGAAGAGTGGATTAAAGCCGTCGTTGCCAGATATTCGGCGGAAAGTCTTATTGCAAACCGCATTGTCGTGGCAAAAGAATTGGACGATATCATTAAAGAAAAAATGTCCGAAAAGCAAGTCATAGTTTCCGATATCGCTATAGTTGATTTTGATTTCTCGCCGCAATTTTTAAAAGCTGTTGAAGAAAAACAAATTGCGGAGCAGGAAGCAAAACGCGCTACTAACCTTGTCGAAAAGGTTAAAAAAGAGGCCGAGCAGCAGATTTTAAAAGCCGAAGCCGAGGCCAAAGCGTTAAGATTGCAGAGAGAAGTCGTCTCCGATCAGCTTATTAAACTCCGCCAAACGGAAAATCAGCAAAAAGCCATAGAGAAATGGGACGGGAAAATGCCGCAGTATCTTGCCGGAGGAGATCTGCCTTTTGTGATGGTAAAATAATTTCCAAAGGAGCCGATTATGTGCGCAGAAATTTTGAAGACAAAAAAAGTGTTTTTAGTTATATTTTTTTGCTCGTACGCAATAGTTGCTTGCCAATTGAAAAGCGAGGAAAAAACTACGACGTTAGACTGCGGTTTCGCTTATTGCGGCGTAATTCCAAAAGAAAAGAATTCCGATGCGGATACCGAAAGGTTAATGCCTTTTGTTCTTGGCGAAACCAAAAAGGATTGCGAGGAAGGCTTAAAGCAAATGTTATCTAACTTATCTAACGCCGATTATTATACGAAACAAAAATTATCTAAACTCATATATTGCGCGAAGAATATAAGCGGAGGCGAAACATTTCAAGAAACCTTTCAAGAAGCCTTTCAAGAAGCCTATTCTGCTGCGGTTGAAAGAGATAAAGAAAAAGAAAATGAAATTAGTAAACAACATACGCAAACGCTTATCAATGCTCAAGAGCGAACTGCCGCCAGCGCCGACGCCGCTTCTGGAAATAATTTATTGTCCGATTATTCAAACGCCGTTAAAAAAGCTAAAGAGGCAAAAGATTTATTAGAATCCAGACAGGGTAGAGATTCGCTTGTTGAACAAGGCGCAGACCCTAACAAACTATTACAAAACGCCGATAAAAATAATGAAAAGCAAAAGCAGTCGTCGCAAGCCAACGCCGCGCCGGCTAAAACTAAAACGCAGCCGTCGTATCCCGGCGTAACGATATTGCCAAAAAAGAAAGAAGATTATATTTCCGCAAATCAAAACGGCATGACTATTACCTCTTGCGTAAAAAGCGGTAAAACATGCTGCTACGGCGCCGGATGCGAACGGCAAGGCCTCAAAATAGCCGCGCCGTCAAAATGCTGCGATTAATATTTTAAAATAAAAAAGGAGAGTAAATTATGAGATTACTGCTGATAAGCAACTCGACTAATTATAAGGAGCCGTATTTACAATGGAGCGCGCCCTTAATTGACGAGTTTCTTAAAAAAGAAAAAAAGGATATCCTTTTTATTCCTTACGCCGGCATAAAAATAGGCGGTAAAGATTTACCCGCAAGTTACGACGTATACGAAGAAAGAGTTCAAAACGCTCTTTCTCCGTTCGGACTGAACGTAAAATCCATACACCGCGAAAAATGCGCGGTTGAAGCCGTAAATAAAGCCGACGTAATTATGGTAGGCGGCGGCAATACGTTTCATCTGGTATCCGAAATCCATAGAAATAAATTGATTGAACCGGTGCGGCGAAAAGTAATGGAAGGCGCGCCGTATATAGGCTGGAGCGCGGGTTCAAACGTCGCTTGCCCCACGCTGCGCACGACTAACGATATGCCTATTGTTATGCCGGAAAGTTTTAAATGCTTTGACTTAATCCCTTTTCAAATTAATCCGCATTACATTGACCCGTATCCGCAGGAAATAAACGACGCCTTGCGGCACGGCGGCGAGAGCAGACAGGATAGAATCGACGAGTTTTTGGCCGTCAATCGGGAAATTACGGTCGCGGGTTTGCGCGAATCCAGCGCGCTTTGGATTGAAGACGGCGCTGTTACGCTTAAAGGCACGCGCAATATGAGAGTAATGAGATACGGCGCTGCGGAAATTGAACTTGAACCCGGCAGTATTTTTGATTTTTCGTTTAATAAAAAATAAGGCCAAAAGTTATATTTTATATCGCTATCCACAGTTTATAAACTGTGGATAGCTTTTTATTTTACGACGTAAATCGCGCTTGTGGACAACTTTCGTTTTTAATTTCTCAGTCGTAATTTTGTTTTTTAAAAATATTGTGCTACAATTTATTAGTCAGCGATATTGCTATTTTCGCGGCCTAATAGCCCCGCGACAACTATAAAAAGGAATTAATTATTATGCCGAACAATGAAATTTTAACAAAAATAATCAAAAGAGACGGCTCCACGCATCCTTTTGAAGCAAAAAAGATTACAAACGCAATTTTAAAAGCAGGTCAAGCCGCCGGAGAATTCGATATAGAAATAGCGCGCAAACTTACAATACGCGTCGTAAACATAGTGAATTTGATGTACGCGGAGATTACGCCCAGCGTCGAGAATATTCAAGATATCGTAGAAGACGTTTTATTGACGTCAAATTATCATAAAACCGCAAAAGCCTATATTTTGTACAGAGATCAACGCGCGCGCGTCAGGGAAATTTCCTCCAAGTTCAATGTAGATTTAGTCGACCAATATTTGCAAAAACTTGACTGGCAGGTAAACGAAAACAGCAATATGGGTTATTCTCTGCAAGGATTGAACAATTATATATCGTCCGAGATAAGTAAAATATATTGGCTTAATAAAATTTATCCCGAAAATATAAAAAATATGCATCTTTCCGGAGATTTTCATATACACGATTTAGGATTGCTCGGCACTTATTGCGTCGGATGGGATTTGCAGGATCTTTTAATAAGCGGCTTTAAAGGCGTAGTGGGCAAAGCCGAATCCAAACCCGCAAAACATCTACGGTCGGCTTTGGGGCAAATTGTAAATTTCTTTTATACTCTGCAGGGAGAAAGCGCCGGCGCGCAGGCGTTTTCCAACTTTGACACTTTGCTTGCTCCTTTTATTTTTTACGATAATCTTTCTTATACGGAAGTCAAACAGGCTTTGCAGGAATTTTTATTCAACGTAAACGTGCCGACGCGCGTGGGCTTTCAAACTCCGTTCACAAATATAACGATGGATTTGGTCGTGCCTTCATATTATAAAGATCAGGGCGTAATTATCGGCGGCAAAATACAAAACAAAAAATACGGCGAGTTTCAAAAAGAAATCGATATGTTCAACAAGGCTTTTCTTGAACTTATGCTCGAAGGGGACGCCAAAGGCCGCGTTTTTACTTTTCCTATACCTACTTACAATATAACTAAAGATTTCAATTGGGATAATCCGGAATATAAACCTCTTTGGGATATTACGGCAAAATACGGCATACCTTACTTTGCTAATTTTATTAATTCGGATATGGACCCGGAGGACGCGCGTTCCATGTGCTGCCGCCTGCGCATAGATAATAGAGAGTTAATTCGCCGCGGAGGAGGGCTTTTCGGTTCCGCGCCGCTTACCGGAAGCATCGGAGTTGTTACAATCAATATGCCGCGTCTTGGCTATTTATCCGCGGACGAAAAAGAGTTCTTTAAAAATCTCGCAAATCGTATGGACGCCGCCAAAACCAGTCTTGAAATAAAACGCAAAGTAATAGAGCGTTTTACAAACGCTAATTTGTATCCTTATATGACTTTTTATTTGCGCAGCGTAAAGCAGCGTTTTGGAGAATATTGGAAAAATCATTTTTCAACCATAGGATTACTCGGTTTAAACGAAGCGTGCCTAAATTTGCTCGGGGAAGATATAGGCGCCGAAAAAGGCCGCGCGTTTTCCGCGCGCGTGATGGATTTTATGAGAGCGCGATTAATCGAATATCAAAAAGAAACCGGCAATAATTATAACCTTGAAGCAACTCCGGCCGAAGGCACTTCTTACAGAATAGCGCGGCTTGATAAGGAAAAATATCCGGATATTATAGTGGCGGACGAAGAACAATACAAAGCGGGACGTCCGCCGTTTTATACCAATTCAAGCCAGCTTCCGGTAAATTATACCGACGATATTTTTGAAATACTTGATCTTCAGGACGAAACCCAGTCCAAATATACGGGCGGCACGGTTTTGCATATATTTATGGGAGAAAAAATCAACAACACCGAAGCCCTTAAAAATTTTATAAAGAAAATCTGCGAAAATTACAAACTGCCTTATTTTTCAATCACGCCGACTTTCAGCGTATGTCCGAAATGCGGTTATTTGGAAGGAGAGCATTTTGAATGCCCAAAATGTAAAGCAGTAAAAATAGAAGAGATAGAAAAACAAATCTCATTACTTGAAGAAGAACTTTACAATAAATAGAGACGTTTGTAAATACCCCAAAAGTCCCTTTTTAAAATTAGCTCTTGTAGTAAAAGTTATAATTTGTCAAAATAATTTAATAAGACATTGCTTCAGACTTAAGGAGGTCTCCCAATGACAGTAAAAGAAAAAACCATGATAGAAGATAAAATCACCGAGCTGAAAACTCTTAAAGAAACCGCTAAAGGCACAAACTGCGAAGTTTACTCCAGAGTGGTAGGATATCTGCGGCCTGTTATGATGTGGAATAAAGGCAAGAAAGAAGAATTTTCAATGCGTAAAAATATTAAAATGACTTGCGACTGCGGCAGAGATTAATATTATATCCAAATTTTTATTTTTTGTTATTCTTTCAAAATTTGTATATTGTCGTTATTTTAGAGCTATTTCTACCCTGTATCGTCCTCTAAAATTACAACTTAGGACAAGAGTATTATGTAATGCTTGAGGCGATATCGTGCAGGGCGGCAGTCCATAGTTTTGTATAAGGCAGGTGTTGTGCGTGCTAATCGGCGGACTTTTAAAATTTACTATGATAGATTTTCCGGGTAAAATTTCGGCTATAGTATTTACTCAGGGTTGTAATCTAAAATGTAAATATTGTCATAATCCTGAACTTATCGCGCTCAGCCCCGAACAGACGCCGGTGTTTAGCGATGAAGATGTTTTGGATTATCTTCAAAAACGGCGCGGCGCGCTTGAAGGCGTAGTTATAACCGGCGGCGAGCCTTTGCTTCAACCCGACCTAAAAGAATTTATTATAAAAATAAAAAATATGGGTTATCTCGTAAAACTTGATACCAACGGCACGCGGCCTGCGGTTCTTAAAGATTTACTGGATAATAATTTATTGGATTTTGTGGCTATGGATATCAAAGCGCCGTTTGAGAAATATGAATCTCTCTGCGGCCCCGTTGATTTAAACAGCGTGAGAGAAAGCCTTATGCTTATAACTAAAAGCGGCGTGCCGTATGAATTGAGAACCACTTTTGATAAAACCGTGCTTACGAACGAAGATATAGAAGCCATACGCGCTATGCTGCCGGATATAAAGCGTTATCGCGTTCAGGAATGCCTGCCGGTTGTGCATAAAAATACGCTAAAAATTTTACGGTAAAAATAAAATTAAAAAACCAAAAGATATACTAAAGCCGTATTTTCCGCAGATATTAAAGCCATTATTGTCTTCTTCCCGCCAAATGAGCGGATTGTAAAGAAAGAACGGGTGTTTGAAAAGAAGAAAATATGTTGTCGTTATAGAGAATCTTTATTGATTGATAATTTTCTCATACTCGAATATTTTTGTCGGGTATCTGTTTTTTATATTCCCGATATCCTTTGTCCTTGATTATAAATTTCTAGGACAGGCTTCTTGGCAATG
>JAIRMX010000098.1 GCA_031258375.1 Elusimicrobiota bacterium
AAAAGAATAATAGCAAAAGAAGCACTCCTAAGTCCAATAAAACAATAATAAATTGGTCAGAGTACAACAAAGCTCTAGCAGCACGCGGGAATATCTCTGTTTACATCTCAGAGGCAACAGCTGAGAAAGCATTCCGCAAATCTCGCAAAACACATAAAGTCGGTCATCCAGAAGTATATAGAGACAGCTTAATCGAGCTTATATTAACATTAAGGGAACTATTTCGCCTGCCGCTGCGTCAGAGCAGCGGTTTTGCGGGTAATATACTGTTGAATATGGGAGTTAAGCGGCAGCTGCCGGATTACACTACGTTATCGCGTCGAATGAAGAAAATGGAAGTTGAATATTGTAATAGGATTAAGCAAAGAAAAGAAAAAGCCATAGTACTCTTACTAGACAGTTCGGGCTTTAAGGTATTTGGAGAAGGAGATAGGATATAATCGCAGGAATATAGTTGAGAACAGCTTTTACCGATTAAAGAGGATGTTTGGGAGTAATCTAAAATCTCGTAAAGAAGAGGGGCAGTATACGAAACAGTGTATAAGGGCTAGTTTGATAAATAGATTTAACAAGTTGGGATTGGCAAAATACGCAGTTTAGAGAATAGTTGGAGGAGTGTTATGGTTTGTGTTGTGCTATGGGCAGCTTCTTTACCTAATTGTGCAACAAGACCACAATAAGACCTTCAAGCGCAGGTTTTTTAACAAAGGAAAGACATACAAAAAGTATAATATATTAATATTTGATATAATTTTACCATTAGAGCTAAGTATACTATAATGTAAATATGTAATAATACTTAATAATCATACAAACAAGGAATTTTGAAAAATGAAAAAATTATTTCCTGCCGTTTTGTTTATATTTTTTATTCCAGCCTGCGCTACGATAGATAATCTACAGCAGGCCGTAAAATGCAAATACTCATTGGCCGGCGTTGAAACCGTGGACTCCTCTTTCACTAATTTGACGCTTAATGTCGCTATGGCGGTGACAAATCAGAGTAAAACCGCCGCGGCCAAAATGAACCGTTTTGAGGGCAAATTATATTTGAATGACAATGAAGTCGGCAATATTTCTTTTAATTCCTACGAGGTGCAGCCGTCTTCAACCTCGATAGTCAAGACGCAAATAAATATTCCTTTTGATAAAATAGGCAAAAATATAGCGGGTTTAGTCATAGCTAACAGTATTTCTATAAACTATAAAATTGTCGGCACAATTTATTTTGATACTCCTCTTGGGCAGCTGCCGTTTCCAATTACAGTGCAGCAACAGCCTGCAGAATAGATTTTTTTACATAAAATAACGGAGGTTTTTTGAATGTTGGAAAATGATAACGCGTCAACACATAACCTTGACGCCATAATAGACAAGTGGAAAGACGTTAAAGGAAGTCTTGTTATGATGTTGCATGCCGTGCAAAACGAATACGGCTACGTTCCGCGCGAGGCGGCTATGAGAATATCGCAGCGCGCGGGTATACATTTGGCTAAAATTTACGAGGTTTTAACTTTTTATCACTTTTTTAAACTTAACGCTCCGGCAAAATATCAGATATCCGTTTGTACCGGCACGGCGTGTTATCTTAAAGGAGCGGATAATGTTATTAAAGAGCTCGAACATGAGCTTGGCTTAAAGGCGGGGGAAACTACTTCCGACGGTAAATTTTCGGTTGCGGCTTTGCGCTGCCTCGGTTGCTGCGTGCTTGCTCCCGTTATGACGATAAACGGCAAAATTTACGGTCAGGTAAAACCCGCCGACATACCTTCCATATTACGCGAAGTTTCTAAGGGGGAAGAATAAAATGCCTAAGACGGATATTAATCAAATAAAAAACGAATTTATCGAGAATTACAAAAAGATTAAACAGCGCGTCACAATATGCGGAGATTCCGGCTGTCTTGCGCAAGGTTCGCAAAAGGTTTATGAGGCTTTTAACGAGGAAAGCCGCAAGTTCGGCGTCAACGCCTGCGTCGAAATTACTTCTTCCTGTTATGAAAATTCGACTTATGTCGTAAAAAGCGGATGTCAGGGTTTTTGCACTCAGGGGCCTTTGGTAAATGTCGGCGGTATTTTATATACCAACGTAAAAGCCGAAGACGTTCCCGAAATAACGGAGAAAACGCTTGTTAAAGGCGAAATCGTGGAAAGACTCCTCTATCTTGATCCTAAAACGAAAAAAACCTGCAGAGGTATTGAGGATATACCTTTTTATCAAAAACAGCAGCGTATTTTGCTTGCCGATTGCGGCAAAATCAATCCCGAAGATATAAACGAATATATTGCTAACGGCGGTTATCAAGGTTTGATGAAATCTCTCAAAATGGGGCCGGACGGCGTTATAGCCGAAGTTAAAACCAGCGGCCTTCGCGGACGCGGCGGCGGCGGTTTTCCAACGGGTTTAAAGTGGGAGCTTGCCCGCAAATCAAAAGGGAATGAAAAATATATGATTTGCAATGCCGACGAGGGCGACCCGGGCGCGTATATGGACCGTTCTCTGCTTGAAGGCAATCCTCACACCGTTATAGAAGGTATGATAATAGCAGGTCTTGCAATTGGAGCCGGCAAAGGTATTTTTTATATACGGGCGGAATATCCGCTTGCGGCTAAAAAAGTTCAAAAAGGCATTGAATATTGTCATAAACTCGGCTTGCTCGGTAAAAATATTATGGGCAGCGGATTTGGTTATGATTTGGAAATACGTTATGGCGCGGGGGCATTTGTCTGCGGCGAAGAGACAGCTTTAATGGCTTCAATAGAAGGCAACCGCGGCATGCCGCGCCCTAAACCTCCTTTCCCTTCGGAAAAAGGCTTGTGGGGCAAACCGAGCGCGATTAATAACGTGGAAACGCTTGCATGCATTCCTTATATTTTAGATAAAGGCGGCAAATGGTACGCTTCCATGGGCGTTGAAAAAAGCGCGGGCACGAAAGTTTTTGCTATGACGGGCAAAAGCAAAAACAGCGGCTTAATAGAAGTGGCTATGGGGACGACGGTCAAAGATATCGTTTATGAAATCGGCGGCGGGCCTTTGAAAGGCGACGAGGTAAAAGCCGATCAAACCGGCGGCCCTTCGGGCGGCGTTATAAATAAAGAAAATAAGACTATGCCCATAACGTATGAATCGCTGCAAAAAATAGGTTCCATTATGGGTTCAGGCGGATTTATTGTAATGGACGAAACCGACTGCATGGTCGACATCGCAAAATTTTATCTTGATTTTTGCGTGGACGAATCCTGCGGCAAATGCGCGCCGTGCAGAATAGGCGGCTATCAAATGCTCGATATTCTCAAAAAAATTACCGACGGCAAAGCAGAACTCGAAGACTTGGACAAATTGCAAAACGTGGCTACGGCCATGCAAAAGGCTTCGCTTTGCGGGCTCGGCCAGACGGCTCCAAATCCGGTGCTTTCAACTCTGCGTTATTTTCGCAATGAATACGAAGAGCATATAAATAACAAACATTGCCCCACCGGGCGTTGCAGCAAGCTGATAAACTTTAATATTCTTAAAGAAAAATGCGTGGGCTGCGGAGCCTGCAAACGCGCGTGTCCCGTCGGCGCTATCGGCGGCGAGGTCAGGTCGGTTCACTCTATAGATTTGCAAAAATGCATAAAATGCGGACAATGTTTTACCGCATGTAAATTTAATGCCGTGAGGAGAGGTTAATTATGATTAAAGCTGTTATTAACGGACAACCGGTCGAAGTAGCCAGCGGCACATCCATACTCGACGCGGCAAAATTGGTAAACGTAAATATTCCCGTGCTTTGCAAACATCCGGATTTGGAAGCGACTTCAGCCTGCGGCATATGCATAGTAAAAGTTAAAGGCATAAGCAAAATGTTGCGCGCGTGTTCTACGCTTGTTGAAGAAGGGATGCAAGTCACGACGCACGATCCCGAAATCGTGGC
>JAIRMX010000123.1 GCA_031258375.1 Elusimicrobiota bacterium
TAATTAACAGATTTAACAAGCTGGGACTGCCAAAATACGCAGTTTAGAGGATAGTTGGAGGACTGCTATGGTTTGTGTTGTGCTTTGGGCAGCTTCTTTACCTAATTGTCCAACAAGACCGTTATGAATGATTTTGCAAGGGAGATTTACGGTTGCCCGATCTAAGCGATACGGCATAAATAATGTTTTTATTGAAAAATGTCTATATGCAAAAATAGCAAGTTTATTTTTTCTTTAAAAGTTCCTGTCGCTCTTTAATGTTTTTTTCTTTGCCTTGCGTCGTGGGATTATAAAATTTTTTAGGGTTGGGCATATATTCCTGTTCGACATAATGATTGGGGAAATCATGCGCGTATTTATAGCCTTCGTTTTTGAAACCGCTTCTCAAATGCGCGGGAACATTTCGGCGCGGCCCGTCTTTGACTTCCGCCAAAGCCTCGTTTATCGCCAAATAAGCCGCGTTGGATTTGGGGGCGCAGGCAACGTAAATTGCGGCTTCGGCTAAGGGTATTCTAACCTCCGGCATACCCAAAACTTCCGCGCTTTTAAAAGCGGCCTGCGCTATCATTATGGCGGAAGGCTCCGCAAGGCCGACGTCTTCGGCCGCGCAAATAAAAATACGCCGAGCTATAAAACGCGGATCCTCGCCCGATTCCAGCATACGCGCAAGCCAGTAAACCGCGGCGTCGGGGTCGCTCCCGCGCATAGATTTTATAAAAGCGGAAATTATGTCGTAATGCTCGTCTCCTTTCTTATCGTAATTGAGATGGCGTTTTTGTATGCATTCTTTTACTATATCCAAAGTAATTTCTTTTTGTCCGCCCGTGTACGGAGTGGTTATTATCGCAAGTTCGACGGCATTTAAAAGCCGCCGCGCGTCGCCGTTGGATTGAGTTATCAAAAAATTGCGCGCGCCGGCGGTTATATTAAAATTCGCCGACTTTGCCGCGCGGTTTATTATTTTGGATAAATCTTCCTCGCAAAGCGGTTTAAACTCAAAAACCGAAAAGCGCGAAAGCAAAGCGTTGTTAATATAAAAATACGGGTTTTCCGTAGTAAGGCCGATTAGAACGATTTGCCCGCTCTCAACGCTGGGCAGCAGAACGTCCTGCTGGGTTTTGTTAAAGTGATGTATTTCGTCCAAAATTAAAAGGGTTCTTTTTTCTTCAAAATTGTTTTCTATGCGAAGACGCGCATGGTCTAAAACTTTTTTTAAATCCGCAACTCCGGCGGCTGCGGCGTTAAGCTCGGTTACGTTTGCTTTTGTGGAATGCGCTATAAACCGCGCGAGCGCGGTTTTACCGACGCCGGGCGGGCCGAAGAAAACGGCCGAAGTGATTTTGTCGGCCTCTATTAAACGCCTGAGCATTTTACCTTTGCCGAGAATTTCGCTTTGCCCCGCAAAATCGTCAAGATTTTGCGGCGCAAGACGAGCCGCAAGCGGCATTGCGGCCTGTTTGCTTTGCTCACGTTCCGATTCGAAAAAATCTGTCATAAATACAATTATAGCAAAAGAATCGCGATATAAAGAATCTGCTTTCGTATCAGTTGAAGTTAGCCTAAATAGATTATAAGTAAAAATAACCGACGCTTCCCTCTCTCCTGCGCGGGCTAATAAAGATATTCAGCATAGTCTTCACTCATATTGACGTTGCCGGGATCTTTATGGCCTAGCGAAGCGCATATTTTATTGCCCAAAGTATTGGTTTGCGGGTTGTATACGCGGCAGCGCCCTCTATTATTGCGAAAATACATAATGTACAGCATATTCAGATTGGGCATATAACAGGATAATTCAAAATAACGAGTATTATCAATGGTACAACTAAATCTGCCATAATAAGATACTGTATTTCCCTTTTCATTTAACGTGCCGCCGGGCGGGAGGTCAAAATCAAGTTCCCCAAAGGAGTCTGCATATTTGCCGTGTGAAGAGAAGTAAAGCTGCTGCGCTTTATTAAAGGCCCGAACAAAAGTTACAAGTTGCATAAATTTCGATTTTGCAACAGCCGCCCGATATTGCGGCAAAGCGATTGCAGCTAAGATACCGATTATGACGACAACAACGAGGAGTTCAATAAGAGTAAATCCCTTAATTCTCAGAGGAGAATGGGGGGGGGGGGGGTATCTGTTGATTGTCTATGCCTGAATTTATATTAATTCTTACGGAATTTTTTATAATATCGGTTTTTTCCATTTTCATATTATTTTCTCCTTTTGACAAGCCTTGTCGTATCCATAACTAAATATTTTCAACAAAACAACTTACGCTGAGCTAAGCAAGCATTTCTATTATTTTTTTTCTTCATCATCTTGTAAGTTCTCTTTAATATACTGCGCAACGGCGTCCCTTGCGCCAAGCCCAAAAGCTATGGCAAAAGCCAAACCGAGCGAAGATAAAACGATTACTATAAGCGTATTAATAAGGGCAAAGTTGATATTAATTTGTTCAAGCGCGAGCAGAATGGTAAAAACAACCACCACCACATTAGTGATTTTTGAAAAGAACACTCCGCCTTTGATATTATTTGCCTTAGCGGAATTTGCAACGATATTTTCAACAAAACGTCCAAATAACAAACCCGCAAAAAGTATAATAATTCCGGCAAAAAGTTTGGGTATGAAAGCAAGCAGTTTTGAGAGGAACATATGTATGGAGCTAAGTCCCAGAGTATCTGAGGCCATGATGATAAAAAGTATCATTACCGTCCATGACAAAACAAAAGCGATAACATAAGTGGGCGATTTGCCAAAGCCGACTCTTGTCAAAATTTCGTTAAGGCCTATTTTGGACGTCCAAACGTCAAGCTTAACGGCGTTGAGCAGCTTTTTAATACTGACGCTGACTAAGCGCGATAAGCCTAAACCGCAGAATAATAATATAAGGGCCAAAACTATCTGCGGGATAAGTTCCGCCGATTTATTAAACAGAATTATAAAAGGTTCTTTAAACGGCGCGGCCGTGGTATTGGCTATATTTCCAAATTCGGTAAACATTTTAATTTCTCCTTTTCTTCAATTATTTGTATTCAAGCTTTACAAGCTTGTATTTGCGTTTTGCGCGGGGAAGAATAACTTCAAAAGCGTCCCCCTCTTTTTTCCCCAAAATCGCGGCGGCAAGCGGCGCTCTCACGGAAAGCCGCCCTTCGTCCGGATTTGATTCCATAGAACCGACTAGAGTATATATCGTTTTCTCTCCGTTAGAAATATCCTCTATCGTTACGGTGGCGCCTATGCTCGCGCTGGTTTTATCTATATCCAAGTCGTCGGTAATGCGGGCGCTGCGCAGGCGCAGCTCAAGCTCGTTTATTTTAGCAAGCGTTTCGGCTTGTTTTTCCTTGGCGGCGATATATTCCGCGTTCTCTTTAAGATCGCCCTGCCGCGCGGCTTCGCCTATTTCCTCGGATAATTTGGCTTTTATCTTTTTGAGATTATCCAAATCTTCTCTGAGCTTTTCATAGCTTTTACGGCTTAAATAAAAAATCTCGCTCACTGCAACCTCCGACTAATTTCTTTGCTGCTTTAGATGTCTTTACGATGTCTTTTGCTAAAGTTGGCAGTACTTTATTATAAATTTTATTATTGCTTTTGGCAATATCTTTTTTGAATTGGTATAATAATTTAGGGAGATTTTATAATGAAACATTTTTTTACAATCGCATTAATCGCAATTTGCTGCCGCGCGGGCTATTGCGCGCAATATAATATAAAGAATGATCCTGTTCTTAGAACGATGGAAAGCGAAATCAAACGTTCCATTAAAAAATTAACTAAAGCCGCGCCGCCAGTCTATTTTTTGTCATATACGATAACGCAAAGCGATATTTACGGTTTTCAGTCGATTCTGGGCGCGAAATCTTTTGAGCGCAAAGAATCGCGCCGGCAGCTTGACGTTGAAGCGCGGGCCGGCAGCCGCAAAATGGATAATACTCGTAAAATAAAAGAAAACAGCTATGAAGTCTTGTACAGAAGCAATAGTTCCAGTTATTCTTATATACCCCTTGAAGACGACTCGAAAAATCTGCAGAAAGCTCTTTGGCTACAAACCGAAGAAGCCGTAAAAAAAGCGCAGGAAATGTATTTAAAAGTAAAAACAAATTCCCAAACCGCTTCCCAGCGCAGCGATAATTCCGACGATTTTTCCGCGCCGGTTCCGCCGCATAATTACTATAACGCCATAAAAATGCCGGATATAAACGAAGAGAAAATAGCAGAACAATTAAACGAATATTCCCAAATGTTCAAAGGATATGATTTTATTTTATCTTCGGAAGCGGCTCTGAATATAACCGCAAATAACGTTTATTACGTAAATTCGGAAGGAACAAAGCTTAAAAATCCTTCGCTGCTTATGCGTCTTTCATATTATATTTCTTCCCGCAACGAGGACGGAATGGAAGTAAAACGCTCAAACGGTTACGATTTTATAAAAATTGAAGATATGCCCGCGCCGGAGAAAGTGAAGGAAGACATTTTAAAATCAATAGAAGAGCTTAGACTTTTACAAAAAGCGCCCATTGCGGAACCTTTCCACGGGCCGGTAATATTAAAGAACCGCGCGACGGGGGTTTTCTTCCATGAAATTCTCGGCCACCGCGTTGAAGGCCACAGGCAAAAAGACGACGACTTCGGCCAGACTTTTACCGGTAAAATTAACGAACGGGTAATATCGCCGATAATCAGCGTTTACGACAATCCCACTTTAAAGCAATATAAAGGCATACCGCTGCGCGGCCATTATTTATACGACGACGAAGGCGTTCCTTCGCAAAATGTGGTGATAATAAAAGACGGCGTTTTAAAAAATTTCCTTATGAGCAGAACGCCTATAAAAAATTTCCCGCAGTCAAACGGCCACGGCAGAAAAGCCGCCGGCAGAAACGTGGTTTCGCGTATGGGAACGACCATAGTGGAATCCTCCAAAACCGTAAGTTTTGAAGAGCTGCGCAAAATGCTCGTCGACGAAATAAAAAAACAGAACAAACCTTACGGGCTTATGATTGAAGATATTTCCGGCGGATTTACAAATACCGATACTTACGGCCCGCAATCTTTCAAAGTAAATCCCCTTTTAGTTTACAAAATTTACCCGGACGGCAGGCCGGACGAAATTATAAGAGGCGCGGATATTGTGGGAACTCCTCTTTCGAGTTTCAACAAGATAGTGGCGGCGGCGGACGATTACGACGTATTCAACGGCAGCTGCGGCGCGGAGTCCGGCTGGGTGCCGGTATCGGCAATTGCGCCGAGCGTTTTAATATCCGAAATGGAAATTGAAAAAATAGAAAAGAGTTACGACAGCACGCCGCTTCTTCCGCCGCCTTCCGCCGCGGGAAAGCCGGCAAAAAAGGAGTAATTATGAAAAAACTATTTTTACCTTTAATATTGTTGCAAAGCGCCGCATTGTGCTTTGCTTTAACGCCGAAGGACGAAATGATTTTTAAAGCAATGCAAGACGAGATGAGGCGTTCTATGTCCGAACTTAAAATGGACAATATGCCGCGACCTTACTTTATAACTTATTTCGCGGAAGATTTCAAAGGATTTACCATAAACGCGCAAAACGGCTCTTTGACTAACGTATCGGAAATTTCCTATGTGGATACAAAAGTATCGCTCAGAGTAGGAAGTTATAAAGAAGACAATAGTTTTTTTAACAGCTATATATACGCGTCTTCAGATCAACAGTACCCGTCTTTAAGCTACGACGGCCTGCGCGCAGGCCTTTGGGATCAAACTAATAAAGCTTATAAAGACGCTTTGGCCATACTTGCCAAAAAGCAGGCTTATAAAAAGAATAAAAATATTTCCGATAATTCCCCTGATTTCTCGCCGGCAAAACCCGCCGTTTATTTGGAAGATATAACTCCGCCGGAAATTGACGATAATTACTGGCAAAATTTGGCAAGAGAATTATCCGCGCAGGGAAACATAAAAGAACTCGATAAATTCGGCGCAAATATAAATATCCGTTTTTTCCCTTCCTATTTTATATCCAGCGAAGGCTCAAAATACGCCGAAGGATATTATTATATTAGAGTTTATATAAGCGCGGAAGCAAAAACAAAAGCGGGTTTTGAACTTAAAGAATCAAAAGAATTATTATATGCGGATTTTAAAGACGTTCCGTCAAAAGAAGAACTTATAAAACAAGCCCGGGCTTTTGCATTGCAGACGGCGGAGTTAACAAAAGCCGAGAAAGCGGAGCCTTATATAGGGCCGGTACTCCTGGAGGGCAGCGCGGCGGCAAGTTTATTTTACAATAAATTTATCCAGCAAATATCCAGCCCAAAACCCGTCCTTTCTGAGCAAAGCAACCCATACCAAGGCGAACTTACGCTGAAAAAAGGTTTAAAAATCCTGCCCGCAGATTTCGACGTTATTGACGATCCGCTAGCTTCCGTTTTTAACGGCAAAAAACTTTTAGCCGGTTATAAAATTGACAACGAAGGCGTTTTGCCGCAAAAAATTAATCTTATAACAAACGGCAAACTTACGGCTTTGCCCGCTACTCGCAGCTTATTTGAAGGCCAAAAAGAAAGCAACGGGCATGCGAAAGCCGGAAGAGATCTTTTTTGGGAAGCCGGAGTGCGCAATATTTTTGTGAAACCTCATAATCCCATAGCGTCGCATGAATTTAAAAACAAATTCTTGGAATATTGCAGGCAGGAGAGTTTGGATTATTGTTATATTATAAAATCCTCTCCGTTTGCGGAATATTTCTCGGCCTATAAAATTGACGCAAAAACAGGCAGGGAAACGCCGGTCTACGGAGCCGTTGCGGAAAACATAAGCACAAGAACTTTGCGCGATATAAAATATGCGTCGGACGACACTGAAGTTTATAATGTTTCTACGGCTTCGATAGTGACTCCTTCTTTAATTTTAAGCGAAATTGAAATAAAGCCGACGCAAAAACCGCCTGCGCGTAAACCGCTGATTCCAAAACCGTAAATTTTATATACTATTTATATATATTCAGGAAATCGCAGAGATAGTTATGTTAGATAAAAAAATAAAATCAGTTAAGAGGGAGATAGTCTGTCTGTCTGTCTGTCTGTCTGTCTGTCTGTCTGTCTATAAATTAATTTCTGATTTTATCTTTAACCACACTCATCCCCGATTACAACCTTCGGGGACAGGCTCCGCGCGCTTTGCGCGCATCCTCTCCCCTCTTATAGGGAGAGGAAAAAATTTATGCTTTCTTCTCTCTTTCGTAAAGAGAGAAGGA
>JAIRMX010000167.1 GCA_031258375.1 Elusimicrobiota bacterium
AATGAGATAATGCGCTGTTTGAGCGGAATACAAAATTTTGGTTTTTGTCAAACTGATTTGTCGTATATCTTTTCATACTAAAATCTCCTATTTATTTTTTTATACGTCACTTCCAAATCATTATAACATATTATAACAAAAAAATTTTATTTTTTTGCAAGGAAATCGGGCAGTATAAAAATTTGAATGCTAAACTGTCAAATTACGTTTGACAACATGTCGCCGCTGTCCCAAGCCGGAACGGGCGCGATAGGAATAGTTTTGTATTTGAGCCAGATTTCTCTTACATTTATAGAAAGACTATTTGCGGGGTCGTAAAATTGTATTGTCAAATTTTCAGTAGGGCCGGATACAATTAGGAATATGGGTATAACTGCATATTCTTGCCCGCGTAATTTTGCCTTTTGAATGGTGTTATCTCTTTCAATATCCGCTTTATAAAGCGCAATATAAGGAATTGTAAATAAAGGCGTTATGATTAGCGCCGCTGAAAATGCGAGAGCGGAAACATATTTTGTAATATTAAATTTATATGTATACGATATATATTTTAAAACGGCTATAAAAGCTAAGATAGAAAAAAACGATGCGGAATAATAAAGACGCATATGATAGGGAACTGCGAATAAAACAAAAAATAATCCGCATGAAACTAGAAAACAAAACAAAGCCAAAATATAATCATTTCGTTTTAAAATTAATTTCTTTTTATCTAAGACGCAAATTAAAAGAGCAAAAAAGTTGAATACGGGTATTAACAGCGTGCCTCTGATAAATTTATCCAAATGATTTATATGAAAAAACATTTTTTGCCAAATTGACGGGGGATTTATTTTTGAATATAGAGGAGAATATTCCATTCTTATTTTATGCGCGGGAGATGCAAAAAACATAATATAAACGCCTAAAACTGCGCCGATAAAAAGGAAATAATACCACTTTGGAATTTTTATCCTTTTTGCGCGCATATAGAAAAAGCAGGCCGTAAAAATTAACAAAGCCATCGGGCCGGTATTTTCATTGCTCATACCGGCGATTAAACCAAAAAATAGAAAAATAACGCGGGCAAAAGCATTATCTTTAAATAAATATTTTTTTACTAGCAATGCTCTTATAGCGCATAGTATTAATAGGAAAACTGCGAATGTCCAATTGTAAGCCGCTGCGCCGCCAATCCAAAACAGGGTTTCATTAGGGGAAGCCACGCCGTACACGCTTAGTATGGCAATAAGAATAAATACAGAAATATCCTTTAAAGAATTAAAGTCCGGCTTTCTAAGATATATAAAAAAGAAGGTTGAGAATATTAACAGTAAATTTACAAGCGGATTTAAAATTAGAAACGACCATTTGCCCAGATAGAGAATAATTAAACTGAAGAAAACTCCAATTTTAGGACTGATAGTCAAAAATACGTTAACGGACAATTTTAACATTTCCGTAAAATATTTACTATTGATAGAAGCAAGTTCGTCCGGGCCGTAAGGGTATAAAAAAGAAAAAACAAAAATAAAGAGCAAATAAACAAAACAAACCAAAATCCAAACAAAATTAGCTTGTTTCATTTATTATTTCCAGCTCCACTCTGTGCCCGCGGGAGTGTCTTTAACGATTATTCTCATTTTTTCAAGCTCGGCGCGAAGATTATCGGAAGTTATAAAATCTTTATTCTTACGCGCTTTTTCTCTTTCTGCTATAAGAGCGGCGGCATCGGCGGGCAGGCCGCGCGCGGCTTCTTCTTTCATAAGCGAAAGGCCCAAAAAACTATCCGCATATTTAACGAAAGCCAATTTATCTTCGGCCGCGGCTGGGCTTTTTATAAAATCCCATAAAACGGAAAGGGCTTTGGGGGTGTTTATATCGTCTTCCGCGCAAGCTTGGAAATCGGCCTTAACATTCTCCAATGCGCGCGCGTCTTTAATGACTCCGTCGCGCTGTTTTTTAAATAAAGCGATTTTCTCCTTGAGATTTCTCAGCGTGTTCTTTGCAAAATCTAAGGAATCAAAAGAAAACTCAAGCTGCGTTCTATAATGCGCTCCAAGACATAAATAGCGGTAATCCAGCGGGTCGTAACCTTTTTGCCTGAGGGCGTCTAAAGTCAAAAATGTTCCCGATGATTTTGACATTTTGCCGGACGATAGAATAAGAAATTCCCCGTGTATCCACATGCGGACGTAGGGTTTGCCCGTAGCGGCTTCCGACTGCGCGATTTCATTTGTGTGATGTATGGCGATGTGGTCGGCGCCGCCGCAATGTATGTCAAGCGTATCTCCTAAATATTTCATCGACATTGCCGAGCATTCTATATGCCAGCCCGGAAAGCATATTCCCCACGGGCTGGGCCATTCCATTTGTCTTTTACAATCCTTTGGCGAAAATTTCCATAAAGCAAAATCGCTGGTATGACGTTTTTCCCCGCTGAAATCGATACGGGATCCGGCTTTAAGGCCTTCTATATGACTTTTGCCAGCAAGCGCGCCGTAAGAGGGGAATTTGGAAGTATCGTAATAAATTCCGTCGGAAGTTTTATAAGTAAATCCCTTCTTTTCAAGTATTTTTATAAGTTCTATCATTTCCCGTATATGTTCCGTGGCATGCGGAGTAAAACTTGGATACATACAATTTAAAGCGTTAAAGTCTTCAAAAAATTTGCATTCGTATCTCTTGGCCAGTTCGGACGCGCTTATCCCGCCTTCGCGTTTGGAAGAAACTTCCATTTTATCTTCGCCGGTATCGCAATCGGAGGTTAAATGTCCGACGTCGGTTATATTCATAACATGCGTAACTTTGTAATGCTTTCGCAGTGTCCGCACTAAAATATCTTCGAAAATATAAGTTCTTAAATTGCCTATATGCGCGTAATTATAAACCGTCGGGCCGCAAGTATATATCGTGGTTTCGCCGGCGACGAGAGGAACAAAGTCTTCTTTCTTTTTAGTCAAAGTATTGTAAAAGCGAGGCATATTTACACCTCCCCGTTTTGTTTTGATTCCGTTTGGATTATTTCATACTGCGCCGCCGCTTCGTGAAAAAACAAATCGCATACCGCCTTTCCGGACTGATTAGCCGTGCTTTCCCCAAGTATGCATTGTATGTCCATTACAGCAAGAGGGTTAAGCGTTCCCGCCGGCGACATCAAATAAGTAAACCCCGACGGCTGATACGCGACGGCCGCTTTCCTGTAAGCTATATCCAGAGCTTTTTGAAACGCGGCCGCGTCTTGCGCGGAAGCGTCTTTAGACAAAAAGATTTTTTTTGCGGCCATTATCACTACGGCCTCTCCTTCGCTGCGGCCGGTGCTTTCGATAATTTCATTGCCAAGATCGTCGTAATCTACGTTAAAAGACGGCGCGTCAATATTTGTTTGATCAATACTTTCTCTGCCCAAACCGCCGGATTGAATATCTCTCTCGTATATTCCGTAATCTATGCCTTGATATTGTTTGTAAGGTTTCCTTGCGGAAATACCGCAAGCTGTAAAAACTAAAAGAAATGCCGCAGCGGCAAATAATATTTTCGTCATCTTTCCATCCTCATATTTTAATTGTTACTACCGCATAGCAGGCCATTGCCTCGCCGCGGCCGATCTCGCCTATTGCTTCGTGGCTTTTGGCTTTAAAACTTATATTTTCAAGCCCGATTTTAAAAATTTGGTTCAGCGACTTGCGCACGGCTTCGTAATGCCGGCGCATTTTGGGCTCTTCGGCAACAATAGTACAATCTATATTAATTATTTGCGCGTCTCTTTCTTTTAATATTTCAAGCACGCGCCGCGCGATTACAACGCTGGAAATCCCGGCTATGGACAAATCCGTCGGCGGATAAAATTCGCCTATTTCCCCGCCGGCGCATGCGCCCAAAGCGGCGTCGCATATAGTATGCAAAACCAAATCCCCGTCGCTGTGTCCTATAAGGCCTTTGTTATGTTCTATTTCCAAGCCGCCTAAAACGAGCTTGCGGCCTTCGGCCATGCGGTGTATATCGAAGCCTAGACCGGTTTTTGTTATTTTTTCCTTTTGCATAAAGCGTTTGCCATAATCAAATCTTCCGGCGTGGTTATTTTTATATTTCCGTAGCTTGAAGGCACGACGGCGACTTTTACGCCGAGTTTTTCAACAAGCTGAGATTCATCCGTCGCATTTTTAAGTTTGCCATACTTTTTAAGAGCTTCTTTAAGCGTTTGCGTTTCATAACATTGCGGAGTTTGCGCCGCCCAAAGTTTTGTTCTGTCCGAAGTATTTACTATAAATCCGTTTTTTACTTCCTTAATAGTGTCCTTGACTGCTACGGCTAAAACGGCAGCTTTATTTCTGATTGCGGCGTTTAGACAATTTTGTATATCCTCAGTTTTCACAAGCGGTCTTGCCCCGTCGTGAATTGCTACGAACTTATATTTTGGATTTGCAGCGGCAACGCCGTTTATGACGGATTGAAGTCTCGTCTGTCCGGGCAGGGCGTGTTTCAAACTTTTGAATTTTCCGTTTATGCGCTTAAAAGTATCCGTATCTGCAACTACGATTATTTCAGCCGCGCTCGATAGTTTTTTAAAAGTTTCTATACTGCGCTCCAAAACGGTTTTGCCGTTTAAAGAAAGCATTTGCTTGGGGCGTCCCATTCTTGTCCCTTTGCCGCCTGCGGCTATTATAATGCTTGCTTTCTCCACGGGTTAATCCTGATACTGTTTTATCTTTGAAAAAATCATTCTGCCGGTGGAAGTTTGCAAAATGGACGAAACGAAAACTTCGGTTCTTTTGCCTATCCATTTTCGGCCTTCCTCAATAACAACCATAGTGCCGTCGTCTAGATATCCTATGCCCTGCGATGATTCTTTTCCTTCTTTCATAATAAAAACGGACATGCTTTCCCCCGGCAAAACTATCGGTTTTAAAGCCGTAGTTAAATCGCTTATATTCAAAATAGGAATATCTTTTAAAACGGCGGCTTTATTAACGTTAAAGTCCGTTGTAATAAGTTTCCCGTTGAAATATTGGGTAATAGACAGTAGATTTTCAATGTCGTTGCCTTCTTTTCTGTTCCTTGAAGTTGTTTTGACAGGTATGACTTTAAGTTCTTTAAGCCTTGTTATGGTGTCAAGTCCGCGTCTTCCGCGCGCTTTTTCAAGAGGATCTTTTGAGGAAATCAAAGAATTTAATTTATCAATAACAAATTGCGGTAAGACAATAGTGCCTTCAAAAAAACCCGTTTCGCATAAATCTACAATGCGTCCGTCCAAAAGCGCGCTCATATCGACAATTTTTATATGATGGCCCTTTTTATTAATGCCTTCCAGTTCCGAAACCCTGCCTATGCTTATCAATCCGCCGAGCACCGTCAAAACGCCGGCAAACATAGTCTTGTACGCGTCCCAATAATTGCTGATATCTAGAATGTTCATTTTCGATACCGTGTAGTCGCACAGAACATAAATCGTATAGCCGGCTATGGCGCCAAATATGCCGACCATCATCGAAATGAATTTAATGCTTCTGACAAAATGTTCCGCAGCCACTATTATAAGTCCGCAGAGTAAAGCCAGCATAATATTGGGATAATCTTGAGAAATAAATATATATACTAAAAACGGCATACCTAAGATAGCTGATATTCTAAAAATCCAAAGCGGCATAAAAACTCCTGTAAAAAATATAATTATAAGTAAAAGTTATTGTCAATGTTTGCAAATATATTTATATTCTACTATATTTAAACTTTTATTTTATAAGCAAAATTTCCGCGCGGAAATTTCGGGATAAAAGAGCTTTTCAACGTTTTACGTAGTAGCCGGCGGGAAAGTATCTTTACCGCTTATGCTTTTTCAGACTTCTGCGGCCAAGCAATAACGGTGAGAACTCCGATGATGAGTACAACAACAAGCAGTTAAATTAAAGTAAATGCTTTTTTGGGCAGTGTAAAAATAGCATATATAAATTTAAAATGGCGGGGAATATCTATTTTGTCTATATTGTAAAACCGTTTTTAGAAAACGCTTATATTTATGCTGTTTTTACACTGCCAGAATTTGGAAGTTAAGCAATATTCTCCCTTTAGTAAAGGGAGCGCCGCGCCGCAGCGGTAGCTCAGTCGGGCGAGGGATTTAATATTGTTTTTAAAACTGCTTTCATTAAATCTATTCTCCGACTTATGAACATTCAGTTCCCCGATTGCAACACTCGGGGACAAGCTTTACGAAAGAGAGAAAAAATCAGAAGTTAATTTATGGACAGACAGATACTATCTTCCTAGAATAAATTTTTTTCATAATAATATTTTCCTATATTTATATTAAAACTAAATTACATTTAATTTTGCCATAATTTGTACAATATAACTATATAGTTTATTTATTATGGTATCTTTGAAATTTTATTAAAAAATTCTTAAATGAATTTTGAGAGGGGAATTATTATGTTCAATAAAATTAAAGACTTAATGCAGCTTAGAAGCAAAATGGCGGAAGTGAAAAAACGGCTTGACACTATGGTAATTAAAGTTGAAAGTCCGTCTAAATTTTTTGAAATTACCATATCCGGCTCGCAGGAAGTTAAGGAAATAAAGATACTCAAAGATATTAAAAACGTTTCTTCGTCCGATATAGAAACGGATTTGCAGGCCTTGTTCAACAAAGCCGTTAAAGACTCGCAAATTATGGCCGCGCAGGCTATGGGCGATATCGCCGGCATGGGCGGCGCGGCATAAAAATCAAGGGGGGATTTATGTCGGATAATAGAATTTGCGTCGTTGTGGGTAATACTGCCAATACGAATAAATATTGGTATAGGATTTTCAGGGATATAAAAAAATACGGCCTGAAAGTTTATTGTATTAATCCGGCAATATCGGAAGCTGAGGGCAATAAAATTTATCCCGATTTTAAATCTTTGCCCGAGCAGGGTACTGATTTGATACTCGTCGCGCGTCCGGAGATTGCCGCAGGTTTCGTAAACGAAGCCTTAAATTTGAATTATAAAGACATTTGGTTCCAGCCCGGAACATACAGCGAAGAGGCCGCGGCAAAAGCGCAAAGCGCCGGCATTGAAGTTCACGACGAGTGTTTTATGATTTCCAATAATATTTGGTAATCTCTCAAAATGCGGCCGCGCGTTAAAATTAAGGATTTGGAAGTATCGAAAATAGCGCTTGGCACTTGGGCTTTAGGCGGCGGGCGGGACTGGGGCGCTGCGGATGACAATAACGGCGCGGCGGCAATTTTAAAAGCCGTTGAGCTTGGCATAAATTTTATAGACACCGCGCCTATTTACGGAAATTTCCATTCTGAAACATTGCTCGGCAAAACCCTAAAAAATATAAGAAGCAAAATAGTTCTTGCCACTAAATGCGGGCTTTTGGCCGGCCCGCGCGCCGTCAGGCGGGACTTAAGCCCGCAGTCCGTGCGCGAGGAACTCGAGGGATCTCTTCGTCGCCTAAAAACGGATTATATAGATTTTTATATTATTCACTGGCCGGACAAAAATATTCCGCTTTCTCAAACGCTAGGCGAAATGCTGCGTCTTAAAGAAGCGGGGAAAATCAGGCATATCGGCGTTTCCAATTTTGACAATACCCTTCTGAAAGAGGCGGTTAAGTTTGCGGATATTGCCGTAGTGCAAAATGAATATTCCTATTTGCGCCGTTCCGCCGGAGAAGAGGTCTTTGAAACTGCCCGCAAACATAATATTGCTTTTTTGGCTTACGGACCTTTGGCCGGCGGCATTTTAAGCGGCAAATACAAAAAAGAACCCAATTTGCCTAATAATGACGCGAGAAACTTTTTCTATAAATGTTATAGAGGAGAGGCTTTTAAATCCGCTTTGGATATTGCGTCAAAGTTCGAGCGCATCGCCGTTTCTCGCGGAGTAAGCGCGGCGCAAGTTGCAATAAACTGGGTTCTTGCAAATCAGTATGTTTCCTGCGCGGTTTGCGGCGCAAGAAATCCGCCGCAGGTTGAAGATATTGCCTCCGCGCTTTCTTGGCGGCTGAATGCTTCTGAACAAAATTTTTTAACGGAAAATAAATAAAATTTTATTGCCGAAAGGAATAATAATAAAACAAAATATTTATAAATATAAAACAACGGAATTATTCCATAATAAGTAGCGATGCCATGCCAAATGCCGTATCAAGACTTTACGGTGCAGGCCCGTTTCGCAATCTGCTATTCCGAACTCGTTTTGGAATCTGTCTTTTAACTACAGATGCTGAAATAAACCTGCCCCGTAAGGTCTTAATACGGGGTTCAGCATGACGGC
>JAIRMX010000094.1 GCA_031258375.1 Elusimicrobiota bacterium
AAAATATTGAAGACGAATTTTTCCGCGAGCGTAAATTTGACGTGGCCGACGTCGCAAAACGTCTTTTTGAAAATCTCACTGACAAAAAACATAATAAATTTGAAAGTATTAAGGAAGCCTCGATAGTTATCGCTCATAATTTATTTCCTTCCGACACTATTAATTTAAACAGTAAGAAAGTTTTGGGCTTTGCAACCGATATAGGCGGCAAAACTTCGCATACGGCATTACTTGCGCAAAGCATGCAAATGCCGGCGGTCGTAGGCCTTTCCAGCGCGGCCGAGCAAATCAACGACGGAGATATGATAATACTGGACGGAATTGAAGGCGCCATTATCATAAATCCCGACGAAGAAACTCTTGAGATTTATAAAAAACTGCGCGGAGAATTTGCCAAAACGGAGCGTTCTTTAAAAGATATAAGCCGGCTTCCAAATACCACTAAAGACGGCCATAAAGTCAGTCTTTATGTGAATTACGATCCGCGCAGCGACGTTAAGGAATGGAATTATTTTCAATCCGAAGGGCTTGGATTATTGCGTACGGAATTTATTTATATGGACAGAATTGAGCCGCCTTCGGAAGATGAACAATTCGCTATTTATAAAAAAGTAGCCCAGCGTTTTGCGCCGCGGCCTATAACCATACGTCTTGCGGACTTGGGAGGCGATAAGATAAGCGATCTCGGCATAGCGCGCTGCGAGGAAGAGGATAACCCTTTTATGGGCTGCCGCGGCATCAGGTTATTTTTGAAATATCCGGAGTTAATGCGCGCGCAAATGCGCGCGATTATAAAAACGGCCGCAATTACCGAGAGCCGCGTAAATCTTATGCTGCCTATGATTTCGAGCGTAGAAGAAATTAAAACCGCCAAAAAGATTTTTAAAGAAGTTTTAGCGCAGCTGTCGGCTTCGGGCATTGAGCCGGCACGTCCGGTAAATATCGGCGTAATGATAGAAGTTCCTTCCGCCGCTCTTACTATGGACGGTATCTTGCCGGAAGTTGATTTTGTTTCCATCGGCACAAACGATTTAATACAATATCTGCTTGCGGTTGACAGAGTAAATCAAGAAGTTGCCGCTTTGTACGAGCCTTATCATCCCGCCGTGCTGCGCACTATAAATTTTATAACCCAGTCTTCGCGCCAAAAAGGCAAGCCCGTAAGCATATGCGGAGAAATGGCCTCGGATCCGGAAATGATTCCGTTTTTAATAGGCATAGGAGTGGATATTTTATCCGTAACGCCCAGAATGTTTTTAAGAATAAAAAACGCCTTAATAAATTTGGATTTTAAAGACTGTTCCGATTTGGCGCGCGCCGCTATACTTTTGACGAGCTCCGAAGAGATAAAAAAACTTAAAGAAAATCATAAAACGGACGAAACAGATTCATAAACTTGTTCCTTAAAGGCGATAAATAAATATTTCTGTCTTGAAATTCAAAAACTATAGGCTTAACTTTTCGCGGAATAATTTTTTAGGATTTAATTCCGGAAAAAATGTGTTTTTTTCGGAATGAAGTCCTAAAATATTGGCTTTTGCCTAAAAATTGCTATATTAGGCGCTAGACCAGATAAGTTAATAAAAGACTATCTCCTTTTTGTAAATTTCTATCCCGTTTATGTGACGCTTCTTATTAGCATATTCTTTGCCGTGATTAGCCCTAAAACCTACATCAACCAGTCCATCATATCCTCGTCACTTATCATTGTGTATGATACTTTCAAGACTTATTCTTTCTCGTATAATGCCAATAAGCGCGTGCTTTATAACATTCTGCCTGTCATATAGAAAAATTTTAGCTAATGCGGAGTATATGATTTAATTGTTGTTAAGACAAATCGTTATCAAACATTAGCTTGCTATTAGTCTTCCTGATAAAGGTTTAACTGTTATAGCTTGTATTGATACCATTCTCCTCCGTAAATAGTTTTATTTTTACCGCCAAGATATAAACATAGTTCTTCTCCTTTACTTTCCTTAAATCTGCAGCCGATACTACCGTTGACATTGAAAATTATTTCGTATATGATAGGCTGATGTTTTCTTCCATCTGCACTTCTAACTACAATAAAATCAGCCTCCTTGGGTCTTATACTGATATCAAAATTTTCAAGTATCATTCTGCCTAGACCAGTACTTTCGTTTATACTATTAACTGCACCCGACATTTCTATGTCTAATTTGTTGGGGTCGTTAGTATATTCGCCGGTTATCAATTTATAAATTTGCATAGCTTGTGCAACGGCTTTGCCGGCTATCATCATGTCTGAAGCGCGTGTTTTCATTATAGCTTTTTGATATTGTGGCAAGGCGACCGCGGCGAGAATACCGATTATAAGAACAACGACGAGAAGCTCAATTAAGGTGAACCCTTTTTTATTTTACATAATTTCCTCGCTATTTTTAGCTTTTGTGGCCAATAAAAAACGGCCGTTATATTTGAGCTACTTCCAATAACCCAAAATATAACAGCCGTGGTTTCCCGTCCGTAAGGACGGGAAACGCTCGGCACAAAACATTGGGATTATAAGTTCCAATATCTTGTGCCTGATAACGAGCTGTTTTTGGATTGGAAGTATGCCTTTGATTTCTCAAAAGCTCTCCCTGTTCTTCACAAGGTTCCAAAAACAGAATCAAATTTTTATAAGCCGATTATTTTTTTACTCTTCTGTCACCCTGAACACTGTCCCGTAAGGTCGTAATACGGAATTATTTCAGGGTCTCCCTGTTCGTCATCCTGAATTTATTTCAGGATCTGTCGTTTACTGCA
>JAIRMX010000156.1 GCA_031258375.1 Elusimicrobiota bacterium
TTGTGACAAAAACAGTTTTACCGCGCTTTGCCAAATCTTTTATCAAATTCCAAAAATCAATTCTAGTCTGTGGCGAAGTTCCTGCGGTAGGTTCGTCCAAAAAAATCAATTCGGGATTATGAAGCAAAGTAGCGCTTAGAGCTGCCATTTGCTTTATTCCTCCCGGTAAATTTTTAACTATCGTATTTGAGGGCAAATCAAGTTTTATAAATTCGAATAATTCTTTTGCGCGGCTTCGTATTTTTTCCCTTGGCATATTATAAAGGCTGCCGGCAAAATCCATATTTTCTTTTATGCTTAAATCGGGGTATAAAGTGAATTTTTGCGACATATATCCTATAAGAGGCTTTAATATCGAAGTCGAAGAAGAAATATCTTTACCGTTTACCTTGACTTTTCCGGAAGTGGGATTTAAAAGTCCGCAAACGGTTCTTATCGTGGTCGTTTTGCCGGCTCCGTTAGCTCCGAGAAAACCGAACACTTCCCCTTTTTTAACGTCGAAAGATATGCCGTCGACGGCTTTAAATTTGCCGAACGCCACGACAAGATCTTTAATTTCTATAATATCATCTTTTTCCATTTTTTAAAAATATATCCGCAAAATTATTTATTTTAAATTCTCTCATTAAATTATGCGGCGCGCCCGTTGCCAAAATGCAGCCGTTTCCAAGCACGTGGACTTTTGCGCAGCGCCGGGCTTCGTCCATATAAGAAGTGTTTATTATCACGGTCGTATCCCGGCCTGCAAAACGGTAAACCAAATCCCACAATTGTTGGCGGCTTATCGGGTCAACGCCTACGGTGGCTTCGTCGAGCAGAAGAAGTTTGGGCCTGTTTAAAAGCACGCACATAAGCCCCAATTTTTTATACATGCCGCCGGAAAGTTTGCCCGCCGGTCTGGAAGCAAAAGAAAGCATATTTGTAGCGTTTAAAAGTTCTGCGCTGCGTATTTCAAAATCGTTTTTGCCAAGATTATATAAATCTCTGAAGAATTCAAGATGCTCGGCGCAGCTTAAATCGGGATACAGACTCGGTTCCTGAGGGAAATAAGCGATATAATTTTTCGTTTCTTTTGTCGAAAGGATTTTACCCGCCGTCTTGTATTCGACGGAACCCGCGTCGGGATGCAGCAAACCGGCTATAATGCGCATAAGGGTCGTTTTCCCAGATCCGTCGGGGCCTATTATGCCGTGCACCTGTCCCGCTTCAAATAGAGTGGAAATATTATTGAGCGCATAGGACGCGCCCATTTTTTTGGCGAGGCCGGAAATTTTTGCTTCTATCGCAGACATAAGCGCCGCCTATTTCCCAAAATCAAATTTTATCGTTAAAGTCATTGCGGGCTTAAGCGTTAGAACTTCGTCATTTTCAAAACGTGTTTTTATGCCAAATACGAGCCGCTGCCGTTCTTTTCTTGTCTGCGCGTTTTTAGGCGTGAATTCGGCTTCGTCGTTGATCATTAATATTTTGCCTTCAAAATTTTTTTCGGCTTCCGGCAAGTATCCGATTACTTTTTGTCCGGGGGAAAGTTTTGAAAGCAACTCATATTCCACATATACGATTGCGTCGATATTCTTTAAGTCGGCTACCGTGGCGATTTTGCGGCCTGCGGCTGCAAATTCGCCCGCCTCGTAATACTTATAGAGAATTTTGCCGTCTATAGGACTTGCTACTACGCACCAACTTTTTGCAAGCGCCGCCTGTTCGTGTCGGTTTTTCTTTAAATCATAATTTTCCTTTGAACCGGCATTAGTTTTTAAAAGATTTTCGGCTCTTTTATATTCCTTAAAAGCAATATCTTCCTGAAGAGAAACCTGTTTGCATTCCAGCTCCGCGATAATCTGTCCGGCTTTAACATCGTCGCCTTCATCTGCGTGCAACTTAGAAATCACGTCGCTCAAACGAGACGGAATATCCACCTCTACGGCCTCTATAACGCCGCTGTATTCAAAATGTTCGTTTCTAAAGAAAATCAGACTTACGGCAACTAGAGCAAGCAAAACTACTAGCGCCGCTGCAACTATTTTTTTCATAAATTCTCCCTGCCGAGATTATCAATTAACGCCAGCCGGTTAAGCTGCCGGACATAAATATCCGCCAAGGCGATATTGCTTTCAAGCAGATTTAAGTTCGCATTGTCGACTTCCAAAAAAGTAACCGCGCCCGCATTGTATGCCTCGTAAGTTAAAGCGGCGGTTTCTTTAGTATTTTCTATCATGTCTTTAATCATTGTTTCTTCTAAAGACAATGCGCGCAAAACGCTTTTTGAAGAATAAAATAATCGTTTGAGATTTTCCGCCGTATCTATTTTTTGAAATCCGGCCGCTTCGGCTTGCAGCCGTATTGCTTTGGCCTGATTTTTATTTTTTGAGCCTTCAAACAAAGGAATTTTGAAAGCTACGCCGGCGCGGCCGAGGAACACGTGTTCTCTTATCAAAGTATTCGGATATTCCCAATACGCGCCGCCGCTTAAAGCTGCCGACGGGTATAAATTGGCTTGATAACTGCCGGCAAGGAATTGGTAGTAATGCATTATATTATCCAAAGAGGCTAGGCTTGGAGAGTTTTCGTCAAAAAGAAAATCTTTAAAGCGTTTAAATTTTTTAACGCTGTCCTCAAGCGCGTCGGTTTTAATAATAGACGTCGTTTCCTTATCATTTCTAGAAATTTCTATACGCCAATCCGTCGGATATCCGGCGTCTATGCCGTAATCAATGCCGGTATATGCGAACAATTCTCTTAAATGTATCGACAAGGTCGTGCGCGCATTGCTGATGTTAATCTGCGCGCGAAGTTTCTGCTTTACGGCCATATTCACGTCAAGGCGGTTTTTTGTTCCGGTTTTAAAAGCCGCAAGCGCGTCATCCAGCTGTTTTTGCGCGACTTTAAGCTGCCCGTCAATAAAAAATATTCTCTCCAAATCCTGCTGCACGGCAAAATAGCTCAGACGCGCTTGCAGAATTATATTTTTTTTAGCGAAATTTAGTTCTTGTTCTTTTGCCTGATATATTTCGTATTCGCTTTTTAAAACGTCGTTTCTTGCGCCGGAATCAAATAATACGTATTTCAGTTCGGGACCGGCGGAATAAGACCAATTGTCGCCCAATTCCGTTTTTATCCGTCCCAGCTCAAGTTCGGGAATTTTTGAAACCCAGCCGCCTTTACCCGTTATGCTTAACGACGGATACAACGAAGCCCGCGCGCTTTTATATTGCGCAAGCGCGGCCGAGGCTTCTTTTTCTTTTTGTTTAATTTGCGCCGAGTTGGAAACGGCGTCTTTTTGGCATTGCTCTAAAGAAATTTCAGCTACGCGCAGCGCGTTTGCAAGCGGAGCGTAAAGGGGGAATGAAATTAATAGGAAAAATATATATTTATTCATTGGATTACTTTTTCTTTCCATATATTGTAGAATAAAAAGGGTAAGTGTGCAAATTTAATTGCGCTAAAATAACGGGAGGAATTAATATGGGCGGTATAAAAATTAAATTCAGACTTTTAATTTTGATAGTGGCGGCAATTGCCTCTGGCATAGTATGCGGATTGTTTTTCCCTCATTGGATTACGCGGATTTTTATAACTTTCAATTCTTTATTTGGGAATTTTTTAAGTTTCTTTATCCCGCTGTTGATTTTGGGGCTTATTGCGCCCGGCATATCCGAACTTGGAAATTCCGCGGGCAAACTTCTTCTAATTACCACTATTTTGGCTTATGCCTTTACTTTGTTCTCCGGTTTTTTTACTTACGGAAGCGCAACTTTGCTTTACCCGTTTATTTTAGAGCATTCTAAACATTTGGCTTCTTTTACTCAAGTCTCGCAATTGCAGCCTTATTTTACCATAGATATTCCGCCGCTTATGCAAGTGATGAGCTCGCTGGTGCTGGCTTTCGTGCTGGGCATAGGGGCTGCAATTACAAAAGGCGACTCTCTAAAATCTTTGCTTTGCGATTTGCGCTCCGTAATAAATCTGATTATAATAAAAATTATCATACCGCTGCTTCCCATTTATATTTTCGGCACGTTTTTGGATATGACGCAGGCCGGACAAGCCGGCGAAGTTATAGGAGTATTTTCTAAAATTATCGTATTAATATTTTTGATAACTTTAATAATTTTGCTTCTGCAATTTACTTTGGCGGGAGTTATCAGCGGCAGAAATCCTTTTAAAATGCTTAAGACAATGCTTTCGGCTTATTTTACGGCTTTGGGAACGCAGTCTTCCGCCGCAACTATACCGGTTACTTTCGCGCAGGTGGAGAAAATGGGAGTGCGCGGCGAAATTGCCAGTTTTACTGTGCCGCTTTGCGCTACCATACACCTTTCCGGCAGCACGATAAAAATTACCGCGTGCGCTATTGCGATTATGACGATATCTGCGATGCCTTTTACGTTCGCGCAAATGAGCGGTTTTATTTTTATGCTCGGTATCATGATGATTGCCGCGCCCGGCGTTCCGGGCGGGGCGATAATGGCGGCTGTCGGGATTTTGAAAAGCATACTCGGATTTAATGAAACCGCTATTGCCCTTATGATTGCGCTTTATATAGCTATGGACAGTTTTGGCACCGCCTGCAACGTAACCGGCGACGGCGCTATCGCCGCAATTATAGATAAAATTTATAAGACAGAATCAAAAAAATAACGCGGGGCCGGTTTTTCTAAACAATCATTTCGTAATTTAATAAAATATTTATATAGCCGTAATAACTTAACGTTTATATTTTTGGCAAATCGATTATTTATGAAAGGGAAATTTATCGTTTTTGAAGGACCTGACCGTTCCGGCAAATCCACGCAGGCAAATTTGCTGAGCAAATACCTTACGAATAAAGGTTTTTGCGTGCTTCTCACGCGGGAGCCGGGCGGCGACGGCGTTGCCGAAGACATACGTAAAATCGTACTACGCCCCGAGCATAAAGTTTCGCCTATGGCCGAATTATTTTTGTATGAAGCCGCGCGCGCGCAGCATACTCAGCATATAATTATACCCGCGCTGGAAGACGGCAAAATAGTAATTTGCGAACGTTATACAATGTCTTCCTGCGCTTATCAAGGCTACGGCAGAGGTATCGATATGGAAGTTATAAATACGCTAAATAACGCCGCCACGCTGAACTTGAAACCCGATTTGACTTTAGTTTTTTTAATGTCGGACAAATATTTTACGCAGCGCGGCGAATATTTATTTTCCGACAGGCTTGAAAGAGAAGACGAAGTTTTCCGTTTAAAAATGCGCAAAGGATATCGGGAGCTTGCGGCCAAAACCAAAAACGCCGTGATTATAGACGCCGACAGAGCTGTTGCGCAAATACATAAAACCGTTTTGCGCGAACTTGCCGGCTACGGCGTTTTAGATTAGGGCTGTTATTGCAAATTAACGCAAATACCGTCCGAATCGATACTAAATAATATGAGTTTCAAAAATATACTCGGTCAAGATAAACCTATAAACGTTCTAAAGAGTTTTATATCCTCGGGGCGCATTGCGCGCGCTATGATTTTTGCCGGTCCCGAGGGAACTGGCAAAGCGTCCGCGGCTTTGGAATTTGCCAAGACCTTAAATTGTCTTGACGAGAAGGCGCGCAAAGCAAACGATAATTGCGGCATATGCCAAAATTGCAGGCATAT
>JAIRMX010000179.1 GCA_031258375.1 Elusimicrobiota bacterium
CTAGTGCGATCATAACTGAATATCTTGTGTGGCTCCATAAGTTTTTTACCTCTCTTTATTTTTACTTATTTTTGTCAACGAATTAAGGAAACTACACATCCCCTCTTATAGGGAGAGGGGGGCGAACGCAGTGAGCGGGTGAGGGTGGAAAAGACGGATGCTGAAACCAGTTCAGCATGACGGCTAATTCTCTTTTGTCACCCTGAACTTGTTTCAGGGTCTGTCTTTCAACTACGGATGCTGAAACGGGCTTGCCCCGTAAAGTCTTAATACGGGGTTCAGAATGACAAGTCTATTAGAATTTATAGCTCAATTTAAAAGAGCCGGAAAGTCCTTTTCTTTTGCCCGTATATCCCTGCGCGCCGAAATCCAAACCAAAATAATTATGATTTATCTGCAAACCCAGCTCTCCTATTTCCGTGCCGCCTTTTAACGAGGGGGTAAGAACTGCCAAACCGTCTACGGTCGCGTTGGCTTCGCCCGCAAATTCATAATCGTAAGCTATGCCCGCATAAGGATTAAAAACGCTTTTTTGACCTCGCATAATTTTAACGCCCAGTCTAAGCCTGTGCGAACTGTTGGACTCAAAATTTATAGTTTGGTTAGTAGGCAAAGCGACTTCTTTGCCGCCTTGATGAGCGAACAAATATTTGCCGTAAATATCCAAATCAAAACTCGCAAGCTTTTGGCCGAGATATCCCGCGCCTATATGCCCGCCAAAATACGGAACGTCGTAATCGTATCCTACCGCAACGCCTCCGCTGATATAATCGGCGCTGTTAAAATTGGTTTTAACGTTTCCAACCCTGCCGGAAAAATCAAAATAATAATTGTCTTCGTTATTCACTTTGCCCAACACGCCGCCGCCGGTATACGAAACGTTTCCTTTGCCTTTTACCGTGTCCACGCCAAAAGTATTCTCCGTATTATAATTTCCGTTTCCGTATTCTAAGAACAAACCTAAAGTGGAATTATCAAAAGCTTTTGCAAGGCCGGCCATAAAAGAAACTCCTTTTACGTCCGCGTAAGAGCCGGTTTCATATTTTGATTTGCCCATCGCGCCCGCGCTAAAAGCGGCAAAGCCTTGGCTGTTTTCAGCCGAGCCGACCGCGGATATTACGCCGTCCTGCGCGGCAAGTTCGCTGCCCTGCCCGACGAACGCCAAACTTGCGGTTATGCCTTCGGATAAAGCTTTTGTTTTTTTATCGGCGGTGACTTCTTTTATGACGGCATATAGCGTGTCGCTGTTTAATACAAAATCAAGCGCGGCGTTTATGGTGTAGCCGAATACTCCCGTGCCGGTCTGATCGGCGGGAGTACCCGTGATATCCGTTGCTTTAAGAAGATTAATTCTATCGCCGACTTGCAAAAGCGTGCTGCTGCCCGCGGAGCTAAGCACAACATGGCTGTTTGCAATATTGGCAGCGCCGCTCACGTCAAGCATTGTGGCGTTTGCGGGCGTATGGTCTTCCACGTAAAAGTTAATATTTTTGCCGGAGAGGTCAAGATCGCCGACAAATTTGTTATCTGCCCCTATTACGTTAAAATTATTACCAAAACTATAAGCGGCGTTGGTTAAATTCATTTCCAAAGTATGCCCGTAGCCGATGAAAATATCTCCAAAATAAATACCATTCTGCAGACTGTTATCCCACGCCGCAGTATCGGCTAAATTCACAATAGTATCCTGCGCCGTCACGTCAAGACTGCCGGATGTTATTGTGGCTTTAGAGTTTAAGTTAGATTCTGCGGTTAAATTTTCCACCGCGAGTTTCCCCGCAACTTTAAGCTCAACGTCTTCGCCGGGACCTGCGCCCGCTTTCACAACTATATCTTCCGTCCAATTTCCCGTTGTTTCGATTTTATTATGGAATAAGTCCAACGTGCTGGCCTCGGTAGCCGGCGTCGTCGTCGTCGTATTATTATTAACGATAGTTTTGTAGCTATAAGTTATATTCCCCGCCGTTCTCGTAATAGTTTGACTTATAAAATTAGAAAAGCCATGCCCGCTGTTGCTTGTTTCCGCTATCAGCGTAATTCTATCGCTGAGTTTAATATCCGGCCTTGCCGTATCTTCTATAAGACCAATAGTAACATTGCTTAAATCTATTGCGCCGTTATCCGGACCATTGATTAAGTTGCCGAAAATCGGATGTCCTTCCCCGTTTCCGTGCGTAACGGTTAAGATGGTATTGCCCGCAGCCGCATTTGAAAGGTCAAAGTTAATCTTATTAAAAGCCCCTATGCCGTAAGCGGTAAGGCCGGAGGTGCCGAGATTTAGGATATTGTCTGAAACCATTCCGAGTCCATTTGTATATCCGCCGTAGAGTAAAACCACATCGTTAAAAGTAGTATTGCCGCTTATATTAACAATATTATCGGTGACAGTTCCGTTGGATCCCCTAACATACCCGCCGAAAATTGAACTTCTGGTAATTTCTGCGCCGTCAATATTAACAATATTTCCATGCGCGCCGCTTGTAATATTTATACTGTCAGCAGAGCCTTGGCTGGCAAGTTTCTCAATCTCCACATAAGCGCCGGATATTGAATGCAGATAGGACTCATTGCCTGTAACGGCTTGATCACTAACATTCAATACGTTGTTATCCGCATTGCTTGTTATGTTTAAGGTTTGGCCCGATGTTTCAGTATACGACACATAAATATTTCCGGCTCTACCGCCGTCTCTGTTTATTGTATTTCCGCTTACATCGCCGGTAATATTAAAAGTACCAGCGCCGGATATGCCGTAAACTTCCAGCGAACCGCCGAAAATTGCTCTCAACCCTTCCCCGCCGCTGTTAACCGTGTTGTTTTTAATTTCGCCGCTAATATCCACAGTGCCAGTAGTGTTTAAACCGTTTACCTCTATTCTGCCTGCGTATATTGGCGTGCTTTTAAGCGTTCCTCCGGTTATATCAACGGTATTGCCGCTGACTTCGCCGTCTATAGTCAAAGCCCCGGTTAAATTAGACGCCGAAATTAATCCGGCATTTATGCTTCCAAATATGTTTGTGCCGCCGCTTATATTAACTTTATTACCTTTTACGGAGCCGGAAATTGTTGTCGCGCCGGATTGGCTCTTTTTATTAACCTGTATGCCGCCGGCGATAACCTGCTGTATTGTCGTGCCTCCGGTTAAATTTACGATATTATCAATTACGTTGGCCGTGTCGGTAATTTCCACATTTCCCGAGTTGTAAGAGGCGGAATAAATAAGCCCGCCGAATATGTTAATGCCGACGTCTTTTCCGTCGCCGTTGTTTAAATCGACTTGGTTGCCCTCGGCGGAGCCGCTGATTTTAACCGTTCCTCCGTTGCTTACTACTATTGCGCCGCCGCCAAGAATTACGATGTCCTTTTCAATATCGTAAATAACTTTGTTGTTTTTTACTCCGCCGGTAATTTGCACGCTGCTCCCCGTTCCTTCTATTATCGCGCCGTAAGCGCCGTGCGCGCGCCACTGGTCTTCGTCCGCGCCTGCCCGCGCGCCCGCCCAATTAACCACGTTGTTTTGCGCATTTGTCGCTATTGTGCTCTCATTAGAATCAATATACGCGCCGATAACGTCCCCTGAAACCATTGCGCCCGCGGAGCCGCCTTCAGAAGGGTCTTTAGGATATAAGTTGACTTTATTGTTATTTGCGGAAGCAATACCGCTAGTTGTCGTTATATAAGCTCCATACGCATTGCCTACCGTGCTTAGATCGTCAGCATATATTTTGCCATCCGTTACAGTAGAAGCAGTCGCGGCAGGGGTTGTACCGCTACCGTCGATAACCGTGGGAATCACTCCGTTCACCAGAACGGCTTTCATGGCGGGAACATCCGGCGTAGAAGGATTGCCATCATCGTCATACATGACAGGAACATCCGGCGTAGAAGGATCGTCATCATGGTCAATCATGATAGGAGTTACGGCAGAGATATCCGGCGTAGAAGGATTGCCATCATGGTCAATCATGGCAGGGATAGGAGGCGTAGAGGAATTGTTATCATGGTCAACTATTGCAGCTTCCGCGATCGTAAAAGAGAAATTGACATCCGGCGTATTCGGATTGCCATCATGGTCATAATGATAGGTATAGCTTGTTTCAACAACGTCAATTCTTCCGTAAATATCAAGTATATTATCGTTAGGGCTTGCGCTTATCCCAGGATGCACATAAACGTCATTCGTTCCCGAGGTGGTAATAATATCGTTCTCAACAACTTTAATTTGCGTGGCCCAAACATTGTTTATTAAAAATAATGCCGAAACTACGGCTGCAATTAACTTTTTCATTTTTCTCTTTCCTCCGAAATTTTAAAGACTATTTTTAAAAATCTTTTTCTTTAGCAGGTATCTCTATTCGTCACCCTGAACCCCGTATTAAGACCTTACGGGGCAAGTTTATTTCAGGGTCTGTCTTTTAACGACGGATGCTGAAACGAGTTCAGCATGACAACCTTTTGATAACTCTTTCTTGCCGTCATCCTGAATTTATTTCAGGATCTGTCTTTCAACTACAGACCCTGAAACAAGTTCAGGGTGACGGCATAAAAACAAGTTCGGGGTGACGGGTAAAAACCACTTTTGCTAAGAAGAATAAAATTAATAAAACAAAAAAAGGTCTGCGTTTATTCAAACGCAAACCTTTCTATCCCACAAATTATTTCTTTTTGTAAGCCCGCTATTCTGGCACAGATTATATTTTGTCCATAAAATGATACCCCCCCCCCCCCCCGCAGGTGGGTGCCATGAACCGTTTTTAACATTACTTTATTCATCTTTTTTACTTCCCTGTTTCTTTTACTTCTACCTTTTATTTTTCCTCTTTCACTTTACTTCTTTGCTTTTATACCGTCACCCTGAGGCAGGCCCATTTCAGGTTCTGCTTTTTATTACAACAGATGCTGAAACGAGTTCAGCATGACGGCCTATTACAATCTGTTGTCTTTGTCGTCATTCCGAACTCGTTTCGGAATCTGTCTTTCAACGACGGATGCTAAAACAATCCCGTATTAAAACCTTACGGGACATAGTTCAGAGGGACAATTTATTGTTTTTAGCTTACATTAACGGCAATTCTCTCCATAACAATCCTAAAATAATTTTAGCAAATTTTTATATTAAGTCAACAAAAACTTTTATGTCTTCTTATCTTTCTTTGGCGATACGGAAAAAACCTGCGGTTTAAGTTTTGAGCAATTTGACATTTTATAAACGAAAAAATTAAACCGCAGGTTTTAAACTTTGTATTGTCAGGCCGGCTTACTATGCAAAATTTATAAAACCGGCAGATACTTTTCCAGCTCGTACTGCGTTACGTGCGTGCGGTAAGTATCCCATTCTATTTCTTTATTGGCGATAAACGTTTCAAAAGTATGGCTGCCAAGCACTTTGCGCACTAAAGCGGATTCTTTCGTACAATTTACGGCTTCGTAAAGATAAGCCGGCAAAGTGTCTATAGCGCGCGCTTTGCGTTCCTGCAAACTCATATGAAAAATATTTTCTTCGGTGATATTCGCAAGAGGCGTTTTCTTTTCTATGCCGTCAAGGCCGGCCGCGAGCATTACCGATAAAGCCAAATAGGGATTGCAGGCGGGATCGGGGAAGCGGCATTCTATGCGGCTTGCGTTCGGGTGGCCTTGTTTTGCCTGAGGTATGCGAACAAGCGTGCTTCTGTTTTTACGCCCCCACGCAATATAAGCGGGCGCTTCGTAGCCGGGCACAAGGCGTTTGTAAGAATTTACCCATTGATTGGTAATAGAGCATATTTCTTTAACGTGATTTAAAATGCCCGCTATATAATATTTTGCGGTTTTTGAAAGATAAAGTTCGTCTTTATCGTCAAAGAAAGTATTTACGCCGTCTTTGAAAAGAGACTGATGCACGTGCATTCCGCTGCCGTTTACGGTTTTTATGGGTTTAGGCATAAAAGTTGCGTAAACTCCGTGCTTCATGGCGATTTGTTTTACTACGGTTTTATACGTAAGAATATTATCCGCCATTTTTAAGGCTTCGTCGTATCTTAAATCAATCTCATGCTGGGAAGGGGCGACTTCGTGATGCGCGTATTCCACGCGTATGCCCAGTTTTTCAAGCATAAGCATACTCTCGCGGCGTATCGCGTAAGATTCGTCGGCGGGGATAGTGTCGAAATATCCGCCGTTGTCAAGCAATTGGGTGGATTTATTGTCTTTGAAATAAAAATACTCAAGCTCAGGGCCTACCATAAATTTGTCAAAACCGGCTTTTTTCATTTCTGCAAGCTGTTTTTTGAGTATATGGCGCGGATCGCCTTCAAACTGTTTGCCGGCGGTGTCTTTGATATCGCAGAACAAACGCGCCACGGGAAGGCCGGTAAGTTCCTCCGGAAATATTTGGAAGGTATCCAAATCGGGCAGGGCGACGAGATCCGATTCATAAATTCTCGCAAAGCCCTGCACGGAAGAGCCGTCAAATCCATTGCCTTCCTCCAAGGCGTGTTCAAACTGCTGTTTGGATATAACCAAAGATTTCAAATGGCCTAAAATATCCGCAAACCACAACTTGAGAAATTGAATGTTTTTTTCCTCAAGCGTTGCGAGTATTTTTGCTATTTTTTCCTGCTCTTCTTTATTTCTTGTTATCATACGGCCTCCATTTTTGTGTTTTGTTTTGTTTTTTTCAAACAAATCTTTTGTCAAAAATGTCTATTCTGCCATCGTGTCAATATGACGTTTAAAAATAAAATTAATAGTTTTGGCAATATAGCCCTTTTCTATTAAAAAAGCGAATATCGTCGAAAAAATAATGCTAAATAATATTACGGAGTAAATAATATCCTGCAGCGTATCCGTTCCTGCTATGCCCGACTGCATCACTAAAGACGCTAAAACCGCGGTTACAAGTCCTTTAGGCGCCATAGCCGCAACGACGGCGGTATCGGCGCGATTTATTGATCTGCCTAAAGCATAATTGGCCATAGGTATTCTTACAAGAAATATTATAGTCGTAAACAATATCCCGTAAAACATTGAAGTCAGGCTGTTTATATGCATACAAATACCGATATATACGAAAAAGAAAGTGCGCAGGATAAAAACGACTTCTGCAAAAAAACTTTTTTCAACTTCGTTGAAAGCTTTGCTCTTTGCGTTGCTTATAAAAAATTCTATGAATCTAAAACCGTGAAGCTTTCTTATTATTCTTATATTACCAGCTATTATACCAAATATAAAAGAACCTATTACGCCGTCGGCTCCCGCGGCTTCGCATGCGGAGTAAACGACTAAGACAAAAGCCAGAGTTAAAAATATGCAATTTTCAAGTTTTCTGACATTGCTCAGAACGGCCGTCCAAAAAACCGCAGCGGCAGTACCTATGATAAAAGAAATGGAAAAATTATATAAAATACCGGCTATAATCCCGCTCGGACTGAAAGAAGCGCTGCGCGCCATGTGCAGCATAGTCGTCGCGCCGGCTATTGCGAGAACGCTGCCGGCGGTAGATTCAACCAAGAGCAGCGTTTTTATATTATTGGAAATATTAAGTTTGGATATAAGCGGTATTATCACCGCAAAAGAATTCTCGGCAAGCACGCATCCTAAGATAAGACAATAAGCAAAGGGAATGCCCAAAGCGACGCGCGCCAAAACCGCCACCGCAAACATTATCGCGGGAAACCCTATCAAAGTCATACGCGAACTTTGTATCCACGCGCCGCGTATATGAGATATTCTTATGCCAAGCCCGCTTTCAAATAAAATCACTATAAGCAGTATTCTGGTAAAAACTTTATCCACCATACCAAAGTCCGCCGATGAAACTATTTTTAAAATCGGGCCTATTATTATGCCGAGCAGCATTAACGGCAAAACTTCAGGCACGCGGGTTTTAACAAATAACGCCGAAAATAAATGCGCTAAAAATATAAGAAGCGCTAAAGAAAGTATAACTCCTTCCATATATTCATATAATAGAATTTTTTAAAGCAGTTATGTTAATAATATCGCTGTTTCATATATTATTATTGTAATGAGAGAAATTATATATTAAGATATAAATATGAGAAGATATTTGCTTGCAGTATTATATTTTTCGACGGCTTCTTTTTGTCTTGCGCAGCAGCCCCATCCTGTTATTATAGACGGCGCGTACGATAAAGGCTCTTCTATGCGTCAGCCTTACGAGAATATTGCCGCTAACGAAGAACTAAAGCAAACTTTGGCGCAGATATCCGACGCTTTTTATAACAAGGATTTCAAATCCGTAATAGACATGGCGCAAAGTTTGTTAAATAAAGGCCTAAACACTTCGAGCGTGTACACCGCCATGGCGATGGCCTATGAAAAGCAAAATAATTTTGACGACGCTCTTTATTACGCAAGCCAGGCGATAGCAAAACAACCTTCAAACGTAGAGGCTTACACGACAAGAGCTTACTCCTATTACAAAAAAGGCGATATGTTGCGCGCGCAGGAAGATATTGAAATCGCTTTAAAATTAAATCCGAAGTCAAGGCGCGCAGAGGACGTGCGCGCCGAAATTATGACGGACAGCCTTGTTCCTAAAAAACCCAAACGAAATAAAGGAAGCAGCATTCCGTCGTGGTTTTTCGTTTATATCGGATGCGTGGTTTTAGTAATGATTGTTTTGATGACCTTGCGCTATCGCAAACTTATGCGCGGAGCTATCGACGAACGCGGACGCCAGCTTAAAGAAATCAATATAAAAGATCAATATGATTTTATACGTCAAATAGGCGAAGGCGGCATGGGCAAAGTATACGAGGCTTACGATAACGCTCTCAAACGCAAAGTGGCGGTTAAACGTATCAGGCCAGAATTGTTGAAAAATTCCTACGTGCGCGAACAATTTTTGATAGAGGCGCGAACGGTCGCGATGCTGCACCATCCCTGCATAGTCGAAATTTATACCGTGCTGGAGACGGTTAACAGCTTATATTTGGTCTTTGAATATGTCGAAGGCCAGACGCTCGAAACAAGGCTTGATATAGACGGATATTTGGAGTTGAATCAGGTTAGAGACATTTTCGGCTATGTATGCAAAGGTTTAATTTACGCCCATCACAACAATATTGTGCACTGCGATTTAAAACCGGGAAATATTATGATATCCGACAGCGGCACGGCAAAAATCATGGATTTTGGAGTGGCAAGAAAAGCCGTCGGCGGAGATAAAAGCGACTTGCGCACGGTGGCCGGAACGCCCGCGTACATGTCGCCCGAACAGCAAAAAGGGTTTACAAGCAAGCAATCCGACATATATTCTCTTGCCGTATGTTTATATGAATCTCTCGTGGGAAGCATTCCGTGGACCGTAAGCGGCTTTGACGTAGTTTCCAAAAAAATAATTCCGCCTTCGGCCATGTCGAAATCCGTTCCGAAAATTATTGATCAGCTCATAATTATGTCTTTAAACGAAGACCCCGCTAAAAGAATACAAACGGTGGAAGAATTTTGGGATATACTTAAAACCGCTTAAAAATGGTAAAATTTTACAAATAAAACAATTATCCAAATAAGGTGCGCGCCGTGCAGAAAACATATGCCATAGAAAACGGAAAAATAACGGAAAATCGGAATATTTCCGCCGAAGAATGCGACGTTCTTTTGTTTGTCGACCCTGCCGCAAGCGAGCAGCGTTATTTGGTGGATAAATTAAACATAGACGAACATACTCTTGCTTCCGCCTTGGATCCGGAAGAGCTTCCGCGTTTGGAGCTTGAGCCCGATCACACCGCTTTAATTTTAAACAGGCCGCGCAATTATTCGGGCAAGGACCAGCTGGTTTTTAAAGTGGCTTCAATGGGATTGTTTCTTTTTAAAGATAAGCTCGTAATAGTAATACCCGAAGATATTCCCCTTTTTATCGGCAAGCGTTTTAACTCCGTAATTTCTCTGCACGATATATTTTTGAAAATAATTTATAACGCCATAGCCCATTATCTTGAACATCTGCGCGTGATAAATATGATATCCGAAGAGATCGAAGACAAAATGACGGAATCGGTCGATAATAAATATCTTTTAAATCTTTTCAGTCTTGAAAAAAGCCTTGTTTATTACGTGCGGGCAATTACGGCAAACGGTTTTGTTTTTGAGAAGCTGCGCAACTTTTCCGCGCGCATAGGTTTTGACGAGACGTCGCGCGAAGTGCTTGACGATATTATAGTGGAAAACACTCAGTCCCAAAAACAGGCCGACATATATTCCAATATTCTTGCCGGCTTAATGGACGCAAGGGCCTCGATTATAAATAACAATTTAAACTTGCTTATGAAACGCCTTAACGCCATAACCATATGGATTATGGTGCCTACTTTTATAGTAAGCGCGTTTTCAATGAACGTCGCCATACCTATGCAGTATCATCCTAACGCTTTTTGGATGGTCATAGGTTTTGCGGTGCTTTCGGTTTGGATAACCATCATATATTGGAAACACCGCCAGTGGTAACTTGGAAGAAATATTTACTTCCTTCGGATACTTGTAACAAGCCTAAACTTTATAAAGCATTCAATTATTTCACTTATTTTATACCTGCTTATTTTGTTTTTTTTCCTCATAAACTCAGCTCCTTTTTTCTTCCTATCTGGTTCGGCGATTTTTATTTTACCATTCATTACGATATTCGTTTGTTTTAGCATTTAGTGGTACTACTATTTTTATTTTACCAAATTTTACAGAAATTGCAATATGCGAAGCGAATAAATAATATGAAAATCCGCTGCGCGGAAAAAAGCGCAGCGGATTTATATCATTTTTTACAGAGAAATTACTTTACGGCCGTCTTTGCGATATCAACCAGCTGTTTAAAGGACACGGGGTCTTTTATTGCCATTTCGCTGAGCATTTTTCTGTTAAGCGTAATATTGGCTTTTGTAAGCCCGCTGATAAAGGTGGAATAGGTTAAACCCTCTTCCCTGACTGCGGCGTTAATTCTGGTTATCCACAAAGAGCGATAGTTGCCTTTTTTATCTTTTCTGTCGGTATATGCATGGACTAAAGATTTATCAACCTGCTGAGTGGCCATTCTTAAGCGGCGGGATTTATCCCCGTAATAACCGCTCGCCCTTTTGAGGACTTTTTTCTTTCTTGAATGTCTTGCGACGCTAAATTTTATTCTCATTTTATTTCACCTTACTGCTTTATTTCATAGGAAGATAGCCTTTAAGGCGCTTTCCTTCAGGCGAATTGACTTCAATTATGCCCGCTTGTCTTCTTTCTCTTTTAATATTCGCTTTTTCAGGAGCGAGCAAGTGCCTCCTGCCGGCTTTTCTGTTTTTATATTTGCCGGATGCGGTAACGCGAAATCTCTTTTTCGCGCCGCTGTGATTTTTTAACTTTGGCATTTTGCATTATCCTTGTATTTAAGCTTTGGGAATAAACATTATCGTAATTCTGTTTCCCTGCGTTTGTATGTTGCCGTCGATATCGCCCACATCTGCTAATTTCTTTTTCATATCGTTAAGCATTGCAAATCCGATATCTCTATGCTGGTTCTCGCGCCCGTAGAACATTACGGACACGCGCACCATGTCTTTCTTTTTAAGAAATCCTTCAATTTGCTTAACCTTGACTTCCAAATCGTGGGACGCTATTCTGGATTTAAGCCTTATTTCTTTTAAAGCTACGGTTTTTTGTTTCTTCTTAGCGTCTTTATTTTTCTTTCCCTGTTCGTAAAGATATTTGGAGTAATCTAATATCTTAGCTACAGGAGGCTGTGCGGTTGGCGAAATTTCCACCAGGTCAAGCTCTTGTTCTCGCGCTTTTTGCAGGGCAAAGCGTGTGTCTACTATGCCCACCATGCTCCCGTCGCTGTCAATCAATCTGACTTCGGGAACGCGGATTTGTTCGTTCTTTCTCAAAAAATTTTTACTGCTTTTATTTGTTTGTATTCTCATCAATCTCTTTATGCTGCAAAATAATAGCCCCGAAAGGGACATATATATTATAGCATAAAAATAATCTCAGCTTAATAGCATTTTGCTCTTATTTATGAAATATGCGTTTGGCCGGGATTTTCGGGGTTTATGGTACGGCGGTTTTTTTAACGCCGGAACGCTAAAGAAGAAATCGATTATTTTTGTCCAAAAAATATATAAAGCTCTCAAAAGAAGCCCTGCGGTTATAATAATTAAACACTTAGACATAAGGCATTAAAACTTCCTTTTTATATGATAAAATTATTA
>JAIRMX010000204.1 GCA_031258375.1 Elusimicrobiota bacterium
CATAACGGAAAAAACTCTTTTAAACGATTTGTCAAAAATAATAGAGCAGGGCAAAAATGCGGTTGTTTCTTACGCAAATGCCGCTCTCACGCTTACTTTTTGGCAGGTCGGCAAAAGAATAAACGAAGTCGTCCTAAAAAACAAGAGAGCGGATTACGGGCAAAAGATTGTCGCGACTATGTCGGAAGAACTATCGGAAAAATACGGGCGCGGTTTTGAAGAAAAAAACTTAAGAAGAATGTTACAATTCGCGCAAGAATTCCCGACGGAGCAAATTGTCGTGCCGCTGGCGCGACAATTGAGTTGGTCTCATTTTACAATTCTTTTGCCTATAAAAAATAACGATGCAAAATTATTTTATGCCAATCAATCTATTGCAGAAAAATGGAGCAAGCGGGATTTGCGGCAAGCAATTTCGCGCAAAACTTTTGAAAGAGCAAAAATCGCCGATACTCAGCTAACGGCAAATGCTTTAATCCCGCAAAATACTTTTAAAGACCCGTATTTGTTTGACTTCCTCGGCCTGAAAAACGATTATTTGGAAAATTATTTGGAAACCGCAATTTTGCGCGAAATTGAAAGTTTTATTTTAGAGTTCGGCAAAGGTTTTGCATTTGTAGAACGCCAAAAAAGAATGATTATTGACGGCGAGGATTTTTATTTGGATTTGCTTCTTTACAACAGAACTTTAAAACGTCTTGTTGCTGTTGAATTAAAGTTGGGCAAATTCCAAGCGAAGTATAAAGGCCAAATGGAATTATATTTAAAATGGCTTAACAAATACGAAAGAAAAGAAGGTGAAAGCGTACCGATAGGCCTTATCCTTTGTGCCGAAACCAGCAGAGAGCAGATAGAACTTTTGGAAATGCACAAAGATGGCATTTGGTGGCGGAATACTGGACGGAACTGCCCGCCAAAAAAGAATTTGAGCGCAAAATCCATACACTGTTGATAGAAGCAAAAGCAAGGATAGAGAGAAATAAAGAAATTGAAGCTGAGATAAAAAAACAAGGGATTCTAAAATGAAAAAAGTATCAAAAGGTTTTATTATCAATTTGATTACTTGGGTGGTAATATTACAGCAGAAAGCGCAACAAAAATAACAAGACAAGATAGAAATATGCATAAAAAAAGTTTAACTAAAAATTATATTGCCGAAATAAAACAAATTCTTGCCAATGCAAGAACAAAAGCGTACAGCGCGGTTAATTCCGCGATGGCGGAGGCTTATTGGCTTATCGGCAAACGCATTGTGGAGGAAGAGCAAAACGGCAAAGCCCGCGCAAATTACGGCGAAAAGATTTTGGAAACGCTCTCTAAAGAATTAACCCAAGAATTCGGCAAAGGATTTTCCGAAAGGAATCTGCGTTGGTTTCGGCAATTTTACGTAAGTTTCCCTAATGAAAAGATTTTGCACACACTGTGTGCCAAATTAAGCTGGTCTCATATTAGGCTTATTTTGAGTGTTTCTAATCCCGCCGCGCAACAATATTATTTAACCGAAGCCGCACAGCAGCATTGGTCGGTGCGCGCGCTTGAAAGGAATATTTCCACGCTTTATTATCAAAGGCTGTTGTCTTCCCAGAAGAAAGACCCGGTTGTAAAAGAAATGCTCGCAAAAACAAAAGAATTGCAAAACGACAAGCTGGAGTTTATTAAAAATCCTTCGGTTTTGGAATTTCTAGGCTTGCCTTCCAACGCCGGATATACTGAAAATAATTTGGAAAACGCCATCATAAGCAATCTGCAAAAATTTATGCTAGAGCTTGGCAAAGGCTTTGCTTTTGTGGCGCGCCAACAGCATATAAAAACAGAGCATTCGGATTTTTATATTGACCTTGTTTTTTACAACTATATTTTAAAATGTTTTGTAATAATTGAATTAAAAACCGGCAAAGTAAGCCATCAGGATATCGGTCAGGTTGATATGTATGTGCGTATGTATGACGATTTGCATAGAAGAAAAGGCGACAACCCCGCAATCGGCATTTTGCTTTGCTCCGAAACCGATAAAATAATAGCCCGTTATTCCGTGCTAAATAAAAACAAGCAATTATTTGCCGCCAAATATATGGCTTATTTGCCGACGGAAAAGGAGCTTGCTCAGGAAATCGAGAGGCAAAAAATACTTTTACGCCTGCAGCTTGAAGAAGATAAAAAAGAGAATAGAAAATGAAAAAAATTATCAACTTGCCGGACACAGATTTTTCAAAATGGATTTCTGAGCTTAAATCCAAAATTCATTTTAAGCGCAATAAAATAATTTATACGCTCAACGCCCAAATAATAGAAATATATTGGGATTTGGGAAAGGATATTTATCATAAACAACAATCTGTAAAATGGGGGAGCAATTTTATTGACAGAACCGTTTTGGAATTGCGGAGAGAATTCCCGGAAATAAAGGGGTTTTCCCGTCGTAACGTTTACGCAATGGTGCAGTTATATAAGTTTTATTCCTCAAAATATCAAATTGTGCCACGCCGCGTGGCACAATTGCCTTGGGGACACAATAGGCTGATTGTCTCCAAAGTAAAAAGTTTAAAAGAAGCGGAATTTTATGCTTTGTCGTCAATAAACAACGGCTGGGATAGGGACATGCTGGAAATACAAATAGAGAACAATTTATACGCTAAAGCTGGCAAATCAATAAATAACTTCAAAATGCTTTTGCCTGCAACGCAATCAAAAGTGGCGGAGCAAAGCTTAAAAGACCCTTACAATTTTGATTTTCTCGGTTTGGAAAACGGCGCGCTGGAAAAAGCAATAGAAGATGAGCTTACCGCGAACATAACAAAATTTTTGTTGGAGTTGGGCAAAGGCTTTGCATTTGTTGGCCGCCAATATAAAATAGAGATATAGGTATTCTTTTGTGTAAAAAGAAAGATAAAATAGAGGCGGAATACTCTTTAAGAGACATAAACAAGCCTATGGGTATAAGCGAATATAAATTGACAAATGCGATACCAAGAAATATTAAAACAAAATTGCCATCAATAAAAACTATTGAGATAGAATTGGCAAAAAAAATTTAAAAGTTAAGATAGGAGAATAAAAGAATGACAATGTCAGAAGAAGAATTAGGGAAATCTTACGATTCATCAAAAATTCAGGTTTTGGAGGGATTGGAAGCCGTAAGGAAACGCCCTGCTATGTATATAGGCTCTACGGGCGCGCCCGGCCTTCATCATTTGGTTTATGAAGTCGTTGACAATTCCGTCGACGAAATTTTGGCCGGCAATGCTACTCATATAGAAGTTACGATAAAAGAAGATAATATTTGCCATGTTCAGGACGACGGGCGCGGAATTCCGGTCGACCCGATGAAAAACGTCAAAGATCCCAAGCTTAAAGGCAAATCCGCGCTTGAGGTTGTTATGACGGTTTTGCATGCCGGAGGGAAATTTGATTCCGGCGCGTATAAAGTTTCGGGCGGGCTTCACGGCGTCGGCGTATCCTGCGTTAACGCCCTTTCCGAATGGCTCGAGGTTGAGGTTAGAAGGGAAGGCAATATATATTTCCAACAGTATAAGCGCGGCGTGCCGCAGGAAAAAGTAAAAGTTATAGGTCAGACCAAAGAACACGGCACAAAAGTTACTTTTAAAGCCGACGATTTAATCTTTGGCGATAATATTTTTTCTTACGATACCATAGCCAACCGTTTGAGAGAACTGGCTTTTTTAAACGCGGGAGTTAAAATAACTTTAACCGACGAGCGCGAGGAAAATAAATCTCAGGTTTTTCTATATGAAGGCGGCATAGCCCAATTTGTGAAATATTTGAATACGAATAAACGCATAATTAACGCGGAACCGATTTACCTTACAAAAGAGATTGACAATAATTATATCTCTTTTGCCATACAGTATAACGACGGTTATTCCGAAAACGTTTATTCTTTTGTAAATAATATAAATACTATAGAAGGCGGAACGCATTTAAGCGGATTTCGCGCTTCTCTCACGAGAATAGTCAACGAGTATATAAAAAATAATAATCTGCTTAAAAATAAAGAATTGTCAATTACAGGCGACGATTTAAGGGAGGGGCTTACGGCGGTTTTATCCGTTAAAATCCCCCAGCCTCAATTTGAAGGGCAGACAAAAACCAAACTCGGCAATTCTGAGATAGAAGGAATTGTCCGCTCGATAGTCGGAGACGCTCTTTCTACTTTCTTCGAGGAAAACCCCAAAACCGCCCATGCTATTTGCGATAAATGCATAGGCGCGGCCATAGCTCGCGAGGCCGCAAGAAAAGCAAAGGATTTAACGCGCAGAAAAGGCGCGCTTGAATCCGGCGGACTGCCCGGAAAACTTGCCGATTGTCAGGAAAAAACCGCCGAACGCTGCGAACTTTTTATTGTGGAAGGAGACAGCGCGGGCGGCTCTGCAAAACAAGGTCGCGACCGCGTTTTTCAAGCTATACTGCCGCTTAAGGGTAAAATTTTAAACGTAGAAAAATCGCAGCTTGTCAAAATTTTGTCAAATGACGAAATACGCACTTTGATATCGGCCGTAGGTACGGGCGTCGGCGAAGGAGAAGGCGGTTTTGATCTGACAAAATTGCGTTATCATAAAGTTATTCTTATGGCCGACGCCGACGTGGACGGCCAGCATATTACCACTTTGCTTTTAACGTTTTTTTACCGCCAGCTTAAGCCGCTTATTGAAAACGGACACGTATACATAGCTCAGCCGCCGCTTTATAAAGTTAAAAAAGGCAAAGCGGAAGAGTATATGCAGACCGAAGAACAAATGCAGACATGGCTTTTTAACGAAGCGTTTTCTTCTGTCAAAGCCGTAAAAACGGACGGCTCCGCGCTTAGCCCAAAACAGCTGGAAGAATTTCTGAAAATTTTACGCGAAATTGAAAACCTGTTTTTAAAGCTTGAAGTTAAAGCGCTGGGCGTCAAAGAATATCTGGAATTTAGAGCTTCCGGACGGCTGCCGGTTTACCGCTCTCCGTTAACTAACGGCGGATATAAATACTTTTACACGGATCAGGAATATCACGATTATGAATCGCAGATAATAAATGAAAAGCGCGAAGAATTGCTTGCCGCCGGTACGCCGGAGGCAGAAATTGACGCGGAAACTCTCGCGCCGGATCATCAAAGTTTAAAAGAATTTGGCAAGCTGCTCGCCGCTGAAAATAAAATAGCCGCGTTTGGTTTTGATTTGGCAAATTTCCCCGAAATTACCGACGAAAAGAAAAAGACGCAGCCGTTATTTACCGTAAACGACGGTAAAAAAGAGGTTTTGGTTTATAGCCTGCAGGAATTTTTGAAAGCGGTCAAAACCGCGGGCGCGCAAGGAGCGACCATACAGCGTTATAAAGGGTTGGGGGAAATGAACCCCGGACAGCTTTGGGAGACGACAATGGACCCTGCCAAACGCAAACTTGTGCGCGTGGCTATAGAAGATGCGGCCGATACGGAAAAAGTTTTTACCATGCTTATGGGCGACAAAGTGGAGCCGCGCCGCGCGTTTATAGAATCTCATGCGCTTGAAGTGCGCAATTTGGATATTTAACGAGCAGATTTTTCTCGCCCGTTTTTCCCTAACGAATGGGGAAATGCGAGCGAAAGCAAAAAAGATTTTCAGAGGATATTATGATAGAAAATATTAACGATCAGAAAAAAAACATAGATTTATTCGGCAATATCAAGCAGCGCGATATTGGCGAAGAGATGAAATCTTCCTATATCGATTACGCGATGAGCGTTATCGTCGGGCGCGCTTTGCCGGACGTTCGCGACGGGCTTAAACCGGTGCATCGCCGCATACTTTACGCAATGGACGAAATGGGGCTTAAATATAATAAGCCTTATAAAAAGTCCGCGCGCATAGTCGGCGACGTGCTTGGTAAATATCATCCGCACGGCGACAGCGCCGTTTACGACTCGCTTGTTCGTATGGCGCAGGATTTCTCTATTCGCAATGTTCTTGTCGACGGGCAGGGAAACTTCGGATCAATAGACGGCGATTATCCCGCGGCTATGCGTTATACGGAAGTTCGTCTGCGCGCGATAGCCGACGAGCTTTTAGCCGATTTAGAAAAAGATACCGTCAAATTTGTGCCCAATTACGACGGCTCTTTAGTCGAGCCTTCGGTGCTTCCGGCCAAAATGCCGCAGCTTCTTGTAAACGGTTCAAGCGGTATAGCCGTGGGTATGGCCACAAATATTCCAACTCATAATTTAGCCGAAATTTGCAAAGGCATTATTTCCCTTATAAAAAACCCGGCGCTTTCCACCAAGGAAATGATGCAGATAGTCAAAGGCCCCGATTTCCCAACCGGCGGCATTTTGCGCGGAACAAAAGGCGTTTACGATTATTTTGAAAACGGACGCGGAAGCCTGCGCATACAAGCCAGAGCCGAAATAGAAGAAATGAAAGGCGGACGGGAAATGATAGTCGTCACTGAAATCCCCTATCAGGTAAATAAAACGAATTTGATTGAAACCATAGCCGGCTTAGTGCGCGATAAGAAAATTACCGAAATTTCCGATATACGCGACGAATCCGACAGGCGGGGCATGCGTCTTGTCATAGAATTAAAGCGCGACGCAACGGGTCAAGTCGTTTTAAATCAGCTTTTTAAACATACTCAGCTGCAAACTTCTTTTGGCGTGAATATGCTTGCCATCGTTGACGGCAAACCGCGAGTTCTAGGCATTAAGGAAGTAATGCGCCAGTATGTAAAACACCGTCAGGAAGTTATCACAAATCGCACGCGCTTTGATTTGAATAAAGCCTTAAAACGCGAGCATATTTTACAGGGTTTTCTTATCGCGCTTGCCAGTATGGACGAAGTTGTAAGCATAATCCGCAAATCCAAAGACTCTAACGAAGCTAAACTCAATCTAATAAAGCGTTTTGGGCTGAGCGAGGCGCAGACGCAGGCTATTTTAGAAATGCGATTGCATCAGCTTACGCAGCTCTCGTCATTAGCTATAGAACAGGAACAAAAAGAACTTGCCAAACTTATTAAGGAACTTCAGGATATTTTGGGCAGCGCGCAGCGTATTTTGGATATTATCGTAAGCGAACTTAATCAAATGATAAAAGATTACGGCGACGAACGCAAAACGGAAATATCCACGGATATTACGGATTTTTCTATAGAAGATTTAATTGACGAGGAAGAAGTCGTTATAACTCTTTCCAACGACGGTTATGCAAAACGCATACCGCTTGATACGTATAAATCGCAAAATCGCGGCGGCAAAGGCATTGTGGGAACGAAGAATAAAGAGGAAGATTTTATTGAACATCTCTTTGTAACTTCAAGCCACGCGACAATACTAATGTTTACGAACCGAGGACGGGTGTTTGCGCTTAAGGCGTTTGAAATACCCGAAGGCAGCCGCCAAAGCAAAGGAAAAGCTATTGTGAATTTATTACAAATTTCCGGCGAGGAAAAAGTTACTTCGGCAGTTGCTATAAAAGATTTCGACCCGAAAAACTCCGGCGAAGCGTATCTCACCATGTGCACGCGTTTTGGAACTGTTAAACGCTGCGAGCTTGCGGAGTTTTCCAATATTCGCAGAAGCGGCATTATGGCCATAGGTTTGGAAGAAGGGGACGTGCTTGTTTCTACCCAGCTTACAAACGGCAAAAGCGAAATTGTAATTGCCACAAAACAAGGCAAGTCTATAAGATTTGACGAAACGCAAGTGCGCGCAATGGGCAGGCAGGCTAAAGGAGTCAGAGGCATACGTCTTGCGGAAGGAGACAGCGTCGTCGGCATGGAGCATGCCCCGAAGGACGGCCAGAAACCGGACGTTCTTTCCGTTTGTGAAAATGGATACGGCAAGCGCACGGAATTTGTGGAATACCGCGCGCAAAACCGCGGCGGAAGCGGCGTTATAACTATAAAAACAACGCAGCGCAACGGGCCTGTGCTTGGGATAAAACTCGTTGACGAGTCCAAAGATCTTATGGTTATAACGGAAAAAGGCATGGCTATAAGAATACGCTGCGAAGAAATCCGCTCCGTAGGCCGCAATGCTCAAGGCGTCAGGCTGGTTAAACTTGACGAAGGCGATAAAATAGCCCGTGTCGCGCCGGTAGTGAAGGAAGAAGGAAAAGAGGACGAAGAAGAAATCTCTTCTCCCGCTAAATCGTAAGCTGCTTACAAACGACAGCAGTTCCGTAAAAAATTACAGTATAAAACGCGCCCGCGCATTTGTTTTTTGCCGGGCGTATTTTTTTGTTGAAAAAGGGTTTAAGCAAAAAGTAATCAATGGAAATGTAGAGAAAAGAAAAAGTGTGAATTAAGAAAAGAATCTAAACACAGAAACTTAAAACAAAAAAATCCATTAAGGTTTATAAGAAAAGATGTGAATAACAAAAAGTAATTGCTTAAAATATTTTTTACATAAAAAAATTTTTTTTAAAATATAAAAAACAGCTGTTATTTAAAAATCAAAAGAGGACTATTAAAATTTCAAAAGCTGACTATTGTTATGTCCTCTTTTAACATTATTCGCAGTCAACTTTCACGTTTTTAGACTCTATATTAAACTTTGTGTTAATCCTATTACCTGCTGCCCCATTTTAATTTGCCAGCTAAAATGTTAAAAAAATTATAGCTTTTGGGATAAAGTAAAGAAATAGATTTTTTGCTTCGGGAAACAATTATATCGTCTTTATAATCTACAGGAAAATTAATCTGCCCGTCTAAATTAAGCGCCACCTTAAGCCCGCGTTTTTTCGGAGAAAGACATATATTTAAAGTCTTCGCGCAAGGCAGCACTAAAGGCCTTTGCGTTAAAGTATGCGGGCATACCGGCGTTAAAACAAAAACTTCGAGACTGGGAAACACTATCGGCCCGCCGGCGGCAAGACTGTAGGCCGTGGAACCGGACGGAGTGGCAACGATGATGCCGTCTCCGAAATATTCTTTAAGCTCGAAATTATCGTAAAAAACATGCAAAGAAATCGCTTTTGGCTCGTTAGTTTTTATAACGCATTCGTTAAAGGCAAGTTCGTGGAAAACTTCTTTGTTTTCTCTCAAAATTCGCACGTCGAGCATAAGGCGGCGGCATTCCAGAAAATCGCCTTTACAAATATCGTCAAGGAGTTGTTTAAACGGCGTATGCGCGCCGGCCGCCGTCAGAAAACCCAAAGTTCCTCCGTTTATTCCTATTATTTTAACGCCTTTTTCAGCCGCGCCGCGAGCCGCTTTAAGCAATGTTCCGTCCCCGCCTAAGCAAAAAACGATATCGGTATTTTTTTGCAAAGTGTAATCGGGATTAACGGCGTCAAAAACATAATATTTTATATTTCGCGCCGCAAGCTCTTCGGTAATATTTTTATAAAGTTTAAGGCTTTGTTCTTTATCGGAATTGATAAAAATAGCCGCGTTTTTAATTCTCATATAAACAATTTTAGCATTATATTAAGCGCAGCGGTAATATATTACAACATTTTGTATAATAATAAAGTATGATAAATCCTCTTGACGGCAGATATTCGCCAAAACTGAAATTTCTCGATTCCCTTGTCGGGGAAGAAGCGCTGCTTCGCGCGCGTATTAAATTTGAATGCGAATATTTTATCGCGCTCTCAAAAGCCGGACTGTTTTCTTTAACGCTAAAAGAAGAATCTATGCTTCGCTCCCTGTATAATCCTTCGATTTTGGATACGCAAACCGTGAAAGACATAGAGTTTAAAGGCTACAAAAACATAAAGCCCACAAATCACGACGTTAAAGCCGTCGAGTATTATATCAAAGACAAACTTGCAAACACTTCTTTAAACAACCGCCTTGAATGGTTTCACTTTGCGCTGACTTCGGAAGACACAAACAGCGCGGCTTATGCTTTAATGCTGCGCGCGTGCATAGAACAAGTCCTTGTGCCCACTTTGACGGAAATACGTAAAATTTTGCTTTCAATATCCAAAAAATACGCTTCGTCCGTTTTGCTCGCGCGCACGCACGGCCAGCCCGCCGTGCCCACGACTTTCGGCAAAGAGTTTAAAGTTTTCGAATACCGCCTAAACCGTCAAATCGAGCAGCTCAAAAAACGGCAAATATCCTGCAAGCTCGGCGGAGCGGTAGGCAATTTTAACGCGCACGGCGCGGCTTTCGAACATATTAATTGGCAGAAATTCGCAAGCGATTTTGTCGCAGGCTTAAACAAAAATCATAAATCTAAAATTTTACTTTGGGAAATTTCAACGCAAATAGACCCGCACGACACTTACGCCGAATTTTTTGACAATTTACGGCGCATAAACGTTATTTTAATAGATTTCGCGCAGGATATCTGGCGTTATATCAGCGACGGACTGATTAAACAAAAACATATTGCCGGAGAAGTCGGCTCATCCACAATGCCGCAAAAAGTAAATCCGATAGATTTTGAAAACGCGGAAGGAAATCTAGGCCTTGCGAACGCTTTATTCGGGTTTTTTTCTTCTAAAATTACCGTTTCAAGACTGCAAAGAGATTTGTCGGATTCCACCGTAATGCGCAATATCGCGCCGGCTTTGGGATATTGCGAAGTCGGCTGGAGAGCTTTAATAAAGGGACTTGGGAAAACGGAAGTAAACGAAAAAGCGGCTTACGATATGCTCGTTGAACACCCCGAAGTTCTGGCCGAAGGCATACAGACGATTTTACGCGCGCACGGTTTCAAAAACGCTTATGAGAAACTTAAAGATTTTACGCGCGGCAAAAAAATAGTTCCCGCCGACATAAACGCTTTTATAGAAACTCTTGATATTCCGGCGGAAGTAAAAAACAAATTAAAAAAACTCGAAGTAAAAACATATATTGGAACAGCCGCAAAAATGGCGAGGAAGGTTTAAAATGATAGATATAATATCCGGCGGGCAGGGCGGAGACGAAGGAAAAGGCAAAATATCCGCTTATCTTTCTTATAAAGGCAGTTACAGCTGCTGCGTGCGCATAGGCGGCCCTAACGCCGGCCATACGGTTCTGCACAAAGGCAATAAATATACTCTAAAAAATATTCCGTCCGGCTTTCTTAATCCCGACACAAAGCTTATACTCGGCGCCGGCGCTTATACAAAACCGGAGTGGCTTTTGAAAGAAGTCGAAATTACCGGCACAAAAGACCGTCTGATAATAGACCCTATGGCCGTAATGATAGAAGACCGTCATACCGAAGCCGAAAAAAACGATCCGCATTTTATGTCTTCCGTCGGCAGCGTAGGCACGGGGCTTGGGCAGGCCGTGAAAGAACGCATTGAACGCCGTCCTATTAAATTTGCAAAAGACGAACCTTTACTGAAAGAATTTGTCAAAGACGTGCCGGAACTTTTAAATAAAGCCCTTGCCAAAGGCGAAGATATTTTAGTCGAAGGAACTCAGGGTTTTAAGCTTTCTTTATTTCACGGCACTTATCCTTACGTAACCTCGCGCGACACTACGGCGGCGACTTTTCTGGGCGAAGCGGGGCTTGGCCCCAAAGTCGTAAGGGACTGCTGGGTTATTTTTAAACCTTATGTAAGCCGCGTGGGACCGGGACCTATGGAGCACGAAATTTTTGACGAAGCGGAACTAAGCGTTTATCATCATAAAGGCTGCGAGATAGGCAGCGTCAGCAAACGTTTGCGCCGCATAGGCCGTTTTGAGGACGAAACCGCGCGCAGGGCGATAATGCTCAACTCGGCGACAAAAATCGCCGTTACGCATATAGATTTATTTGAAGGCAACGAATATCCCAAAGTAAAAACCTGCGCTGATTTTACCCCTCAGGCAAAAGAATTTTTACGGCATCTGAAAAACATTTGCGAAGCGACTTTTCCTTATCCGCAAATAAAACTTGTATCCAACGGCGCGGAACTGGAAGAGATGGTGATTATGTAAAATATAAAAGCGTTTTCTGAAAACGGCTTTATAATAACACATACAAAAGAAATATTCCTCGCTGTTTTAAATTCTGAATTATTCCATAATAAGTAGCCATGCCGTGCCGAATGCCGTATAAACAGCTTAAGTGCTGTAATGCTGAACTCTGTATTACGCTTTTTAGCCGTCATGCTGAACCCTGTCCCGTAAGGTTTTAATACGGGATTGTTTCAAGGTCTCTCTGTTCGTCATCCTGAATTTATTTCAGGATCTGCCTTTTATTACTACAGATGCTGAAACTGGCCTGCCCTGTAAGGCAGTAATACGGGGTTCAGCATGACAGCCTAAAAACAAATTCTGTATGACGGATTAAAAAGCTGAGCAAGGCAACGCTGCGGGGGATAATTCCGTTTAAATTTATACACGTTCTTTTAGCAGTGCTCAATTTACATCCTATTGACTTTTGGGGATTGCAATGTTAGAATAGGAGTATAATAGGGACGGAGGCGGTAAATGAACGGGTATAAGTATATATTTGAAACCTTTTTAATATTGGCTCTTCTATTTGGTTCGATATTTTTAGTAAAGCCCGATCCCATAGAATACGACGCGCTCGGAACTCCTATTGAAGACCCAAACAGAAAACTTCCCATACATAGATTTTTTGATAAAGTAATAGAGCGTTATTTCCGCATGGATAATAAAACGGACGACAAAGACGGCTCGTCAAAAAGTAAAACCGCTTCCCAAAATATTTCAGCCAATCCCGAAAAAAAAGATATTTCCAAAACAGACAAAAGCAATGCCGGCGGCAGCAACGGCGGCAATATTAACGGCGGCAATAATTCGAACGCGTCGAACGCTTCTTCCAAAGAAACTCCCAAATACGCCCGCAAAAATTCCAACGTTGAAGAAAACGCGGCTTATCGCAATGACAAAACTTATGACGTCGTCAACGCGTACGGCCAACAATTTGTTATCACTGAAAAAGGCCCCGTTGAAATGGACAAATTCATAGAAAGCGGCGGGGAGTACTTAGGCGAAGAACGCGGCTTTGAAATGTACAATATCCTGCACAAGAAAAAGTTGAGAGAACTGCAGGAAGAGCGGGCAAGGAAAGAGGGCAAGAGCGAAGCCGTTGAAAATGACAAACAAGAAAAACCCGCAAACGACAAATATTTAGTGCAGCC